>NZ_JACJUP010000203.1:0-7861 GCF_014748295.1 Planktothrix sp. FACHB-1355
TATATTTACACACAGCAATCAAGCGTTTGTTTTGCTCAAAATGAGCTATCATGGCTGGATAACCTGGTTGTACTGGTAAATCGCGATAGATATCTAAACCTATGGCGATCGGTTGATGTTGTTGAAGTTTGTCTATTAGTTTGGCAAGTATTTCATCAGGGATAGGATGTTTGTATTTCCTGATATCTTCTTCATCTGCACCAACTATTAACAGGCGAGGATCTGCCTGTTCGGACGATCGCATTCGCATCATTCCATCATACGCTTGCAACTCCCATGATTGCAACCATCCGATCGATCGCACTCCCATCACCAAGCTAGTTACTACAAAACTCGCCATCAAAATAGTTGACAATTTCGGTTTTGACCGCCGATTCAATGGGATAATAGGTGTTTCTTTAAGTTTAGTTTTATCCCGCAATTTTTCCCAAGTCAACTGCATTTGCGCGGGATTGTCAACAATTGCCGGCAACCAACTAGCACCGGGAAATTCAGTTTCGATTCCCTGCAATCTTTCTCGCGCTTCTCGCACTGCTAAATAAAACGACTGACCTTCAGCAAATTCTCTCAAAAAATGCTTCAAAAATTCCTGCGCTACCTTATCGGGAACTGGTTCCCGCATCACAATGATTTGGGGAATATGCAAATCGTCTAATTGCTGCGCCAATCCCAACCCATCGCAGGAATTGAAAATTGCCAGTTGCAATCCCCTTTCTATCGCTTTACTGACAGAATTTCTTAACTGATTAATCGTTAAACTATCGGCACGATTTATATATATATGACCAGTTTCACCATCTGTTTGCGTCGAACTATGTCCCGCAAAAAAAAGAATATCCCATCCCTGTTTATCCCAAAGTTTTTCGTCCAATTCCCGGCGTTGCGGTTCTACTAAAAAGACTGTTTGAGCGTTTGGTAATTTTTCCAATAATTTTTTATCTGCTTCCACATCAATGCCAGTGCGATCGCCCAAAATAGCCAAGATTCTGACTTGCTTAGCGCTATTTTTGGCCGAATTTGCAGGCCCAAATTCCAACGCGCTCAAACCTACTTCTGCGTGGCGATAATCCCTAAAAAACCGCCACAGATGCCAAGGAATTTTCCGCAATTGGTTGTCTTCAGTTTGAATAATGACGCGAATGCGATCTTCAGGTGCTAATTGCTTTCGCAGTTGACGATCGATATGGCGAAATTCCTCAGAATCCAACCAACTATCAATTTTGTTTTGGAATTTCTGACATACCTCGTTGAACTCCGCATCAGAAACGTGAGTAACATCAACTTCATCTAGTTTGATGTCTTCATCGGCGCTGGGAAATTGCCGCAAACTCACATTGATAGAACGCGCTTCGTAAAGCAATTCATAAAGCAATTGCCAACGGCGGTAAATGTCGAGAATATCGGCGCTAGCTGGTAAACTACCTGTAAATTGTCTCCAATTAGAATTGCCCTCCTCCTGTAGCTGAACGGTCACAAAAGGAAACCCTTCGAGCAAATTACCGTTCCCCAGGTTTAATATCACTAATTTACTCATAATTATCGTTTCCAAAAGCTTCGATCGCAAAATCTTCTGTAATAGACATTTCCTCCATCGCCACTTGGATTTTAAAACCTTTTCCCATCGGACAAGTAAACCGTTTCAATTGAATGAAATTATCTTGAAGGCGCGATTGCAATTCGTGGATAACTTGACCCGATTGAGAGAGCAATATTAATTTGATATTTGGCGGTAGATAAATTTGTCCCCTAGCGGGATGCAATTGCACCCGAATCCCGACTTTTTCCCCCGACTCCGGTGTCAAACCAATTAATAGCGCCACTGATTGATTTCCCAGTTGCATTCCCAAATCGATCAGCTTGATTCCCTCGACAGACACCTTTGTTTCTTCTCTTTTGCGATCGCGTTTTCTAAACCCAAAAGCTAAATTACTCGACTCTGTATTTATAAGTGTATCGAGAGACTGCCAACCCGCCTCAAAAATTCCTTGAAACCATTTACCCAAATTTTTTACTGGCGCTGCACTAGCTACCTCAACCAAACGTCCCATGCGTCGATCGTATAACTTTTGTCGCCATTCATCATTATCCAATAATGCTGCCCACTTTTCAAACGGTACATCCACTCGCAAGCGGGGAGAATAAAGAGATGGGTCACCCAAAATTTCTAACAATCTTGTTGCTTCTGCATGGGATAAACTTGGCAACTGGGGGACTTGTTGCTGCACGTTCAATCCGAATGTTACTTGCATCACGTTGAGGCTGGCTGTTAAATATTTGATTGGCAAATTATAGGTGCGATCGCTCTCATTATATCTGCCATTATTCCGCAACTGACGATGAGTCGTAAAACCCCATACTTTGAGGAAGCATTCATCCTCATCTCCATCCAAAACTACCGATACCGCCAGATAATAGTCAGCCACCCAATTAGGAATATCCACCCATTCCTGCGGTACGCACAACTTTTCCACTTCAGCATCATCGTTGGGAATTAACACCAGCCGATTTTGACCTAATTGAATTGCCGAACCGTTGACAATTTCCCAAATATTTGCTAGCCTTTTAAAGCTAGGCCATACTGATATTTCACATTCAGATTCTTCTGCAAACCAATTCAGGAAATTTTTTAAACAAACGTAATTCAGATAGGCATTATGACGTGCGATCGCATTCGATTGTTTTTGAGATTGTTGCCATGCTTCTTGTAAGTCTTCAGGGCCAATATCTAAAAACAGAAAATCAGAATTAGCTGTTTCTCTTTGATTTAAACTAAACATTATTTCATGCTCCTTGACTTGATTTGTACAAATTTTGCAACCATTCTTGCAAAATTATATTGACTTTTGAGAGTTCTGCTTCTCTATCCAGAGAAATATCCAAATTTTCCTGAACCCAATCAACTACAGTATCCCGCAACTGCATTTGAGCTAAGCAGAGTTTTTCCTTCACCTGATGCTCAGCTAAATTTAATTGCTTTGCCGTTTGTTGTTCGTTGCGCCTCTGACAATAGGAATATATGACAACATCTTGACACTCCTCTGAAAGATTTATTAGTCCTGATTCCAGGACTGAATAAACAGTCAGTTTGTAAAACCTGTAAAGCCAGGATTTTACATATTTATCTTGCCATTGCGCGATTACCTGTAGTAGGTCAGATTCCAAACAACACTGTGCTTTACATATTCTTTGTTTAACTTCCGCTTCATTTATGCACAGCCGCGCAGAAATTTGCCTTTCAGTCAAATTTTCCCCATAGCGCAGTTGCAATATTTCTCGGTATTCAGGAATAAATTTTTTGAGCGCTTCCACTAAAGCTGCTTGAATCAAATCTGAGTGTCGAGGAGATGTATAATCTTTCACTAACCAACCCGATACATACGGCTTTACCCATTCAGTCGGCTGCGAAATTTCCCCTAACTTTTTGAGCAGGTGCATTTCGTAGTATTTACAAAGATGGCGACCGATATTAGTTTGATTGATTCCCAATCTCTTTCCTATTAAAGTTTGGGTTAAGCCAACACCATAGTAAAGTAACGGTATTTTTTGGTGAGAAGTTTGCAGCTTTCCTTGTTGAATTCCCTTTTCAACCAGTACTTTAATATTTGCCATCTCTTCCCGAAAAGCAGCGTCAGTTCGATTAACTGCATCGCCTGACTCAACCGCATCCCAAAAACTCTGCCATTCCGCGTCATTAGAAGGATCGGAATCTTCATTCTTTATTTCAGTTCCATACTCGTTGAGGACTTCAATAGAAACAGGATTGATTGAATTTGAGCAATAACGTTGTAAGGCTTTTATACAAAGTTCCATCCATTCTTTAATTTGTTCGCCAGTCACAGTACCCGGACTGGCAGATACTTCATGGGGTGCGGAAGGTAGCAATTTTTCAGCATTGTAGCACTTCGCAATCTCGTTGAAATCTTCTGCATCGGGTGCAGGGTATTTTTGTCCAACTAATCTGGCAGGGTTTTGAACTGTGTTAATTAAATAAACTTTTTTGAAATATTTCCGAGCGAATATAAACTTGGAAATTTGCGGTTCCCGCTGTCCGTCTTTTTTTAAGGCTTCCTTCAGTTCGTCTTCACTCTTTTTGTACAACAACCGCCAGGGGGAAAACCGACCAACAGCAGCTTCTGATTTAATAGTTTTGATCAGAACCTCATGAATATAGGTATCTAAATTAACTTTTCGTTCCAGATCGTATTTCTCTAAAACTTTCAAAAAATTCTCCTTATGGTAAATCATAAATCTAGCAATATCGAGATATTCTTCCCAAGGTCGATCGCTAGACTTTTGCCAAACATTTTTAGCTGCTTGATAGCAGCTTGCTTCAAAGTAAGCCGCCAAATGTTCCAAAGCCAGCATGGCAGAATGTGGCTCATTCAGCGCCACATTCATCCAAAATAATGCCATACCCCTACCTTTATCTTGCTGGCGACATAAGTTAGCAAACTCTGGCGCTTTTGCTGCATATAATTCCAAATTGCGTTTCAAATACAGCCGATCTTTCCATTCGATCGCCATCCGTCCATTGCGTTCAACGATACAGAGATACGTGCAGAATTTATCAATGTTATTTGGGCGTTCCGGCAGCCTGGGGATGCTATCTTTGTTAAAAAAGTTGGGCATTTTGGCTTCTTATTCCAAATATATACAGTTTTTTGAAGTGTGCCACTAAGCTTATTGGTGCTGCAAGAGGGAGATTATGCAGATCGATGAGATCGATCGAGTAGCGCATCGCCTGAAAGCTTAGCAGTAACAAGCTATCCAGGCGATCTCGATCGCAAATCGCCAAAAAAATTATCCCACGCGCATATTGCCTGAAACCTTATCCCAATAAACAAGCAGAAGCAAATCAAACCTTTCACCCGCATCCAGCGCTTTTAGCTATTAGTCCAGCATTATAGCTTGGGCTGAAAGTGCTGTGTCTGAAACTCTGACCAAATTACCTCTTGAATAACTATGACTACGATCGCCAAAAGACTGCCATTCAAATTAGCCATACTTTTGCTTGGCTCGGTTTCAACTTTATTGCTGATTATGGGCAAAGAATTGCCTCGCATTTCTTTCCCGCCAGGAGATACTTTCATGGCCGAAAAAGGAGATGCTAATGTTGACAAAGCGGTTGAAAAAGCTGCGCGATTAAAAGGCGCACCGTCTACCGAGAAAGTATTCAACGAAGTGAAGCGAGTAGATGCAACTGGAAATTGGGCTTTTGGTTCAATTTCTATTCCTCATGCTTCAGGAGAAGGCGCACCTTGGACAAGGTTGTGGTTAGCGCAAAAGACAAAAAGTGGGTGGATTGCTGCCATTGACTTTACACCAACTTTCAGTACCTGGATTAACCAGGCTCCAAAAGATATTGTAAGTGATGAGGAAAAGAGAGTTCTTGGGAGCAGTAATTTTCAGTATGGCGGTAAGCTAGTTGCCTTGGCGGGTGATAATAGCGCCAATTTATCTTTACCTTGGACACCTGGTCAGTCATGGAATTTTAACCAAGGACCACATCTTCGCAATTCGGCTAACCCGGGTAATAATGTACGGAGTGCTTTGGACTTTAGCGGAGGAGATCAAAAAGTTAAGGCAGCTACTGAAGGGCTTTTTTACAAGACTTGTTCCGGTTCGCAAGTTCAGGTTAGGCAGTCCAATGGTTGGCAGACAACTTACTACCACCTTCAGAATACGGCTCAGATCAAGGACGGAACATCTATTCAACGAGGAACATATCTAGGAGAAACTGGGACAACTACCGGTTGTGGCGGGTCTGCTACAGGAAGACACGTACACTTCAGTATCCAATTAAATGGCGTCGAACAAGGGTGGAATGGTCGCCAACTCGGAGGCTGGACCATATATGAAGATGGTTCTCAATACAAAGGTCGTGCTGAAAAGAACGGTAAAGTTGTCTATGCTAACCCCGTTGTTGGAAAGGCTTTACTTGATAATCCTGGAAGTACTAGCTGTAACACTTTTGCGCCAACTCCTTCTAGCAAACTTACTATCACTGTTGCGACCATCGATCTCTCTGTCACTGCTTCTAACCTTCCAGGCTGTTCTGTATACGTTCAAATGTGGCGTCCAGCCGTTGCTGGCAATCCTGAAAGGGAATGGAATTCTTCAAAACAGGCATCAGGAACTTCCATAACCTTTAACGATCTTGATGGCGCGGGAAACACCATCGCTGGCGTTTCTTACTACACTGTGGCTTCACTGACGCCTATCCCTTCTGGAGAAGCAAAAAAACAACGCACCTCCTGCTACAGCACAACTGGAGGCAAGTACCTCTGTGACAAGGTTAGTCGTTGATTAGCAATCCATTAGGGATAGAAGCGCAATTGAAATCTACAAAACTTCCATTGCTGTAACTACTTAGTGCTGTGAAGTTTACCTAAACTATACCCCTGCTTGCCATGTTTGCAAGTTCCCATGATTACTTCAATACTGGCAAGCTCTCCATTTTTACAGGAAGTGAGGCTACAAGTGAAACAGTACAAAACACGTAACGCCCTGTTAGATTTTCTGCCCGCTTTTTTATCGATCGCACTTTTACTGCTCGACACGCTAAGCGCAGGTGTTGCACGCGGAGATGGTGGGCCGGAAACTAATATCCCTTCTGCTCAGCGTAAACCAAGTAGAAGTGGGTGGGTAGGAACTATTACATATCCAGTAGTTCCAAATTCAGAAGTCGATCGGTTAACTTGCTATATGCAAACAGCAGATGGTCGCACGTTGAATCTTCATAAGCTCTGTACCGGAGAATTAATCAGACAATTACTGGAAACAGGTCAATGTGTAAGATGTAACCTGAGTGGTGCAAATCTAACTGACCTCGATTTAAGTAATTTGAATTTGAGCGGTGCCAACTTAAGTGGTGCCAACTTAAGTGGTGCCAACTTGAGCGGTACCAACTTGAGTGATGCCAATTTGAGTGGTGCTAACTTGAATGCTAGTAATTTAGAGCGTGCCAAATTTAGTAGGACAACAATGCCTGATGGAACAATAGCCGTTCCTGAAAGATAGAACAGCTAAGAACCATTTGCCAAAATTTAACTCAAAATCAGCTTCAATTTGAACGAAAATAGCTATGCGAACTTCCTTGAATTTGTCCTCACCTTGGCAACGGTTGAAAACTGGTGAAATCACTTCTGACAAAGCCTTAAAACTATTAGTAGACGAAGCGGGAATAGTTAACCTCGACTTACTAGATTTAGAACTTACCTCCCGATTTTTTCGACAAGTTGCAAATCGTCATAATTCACTACCCGTAATTCCCCTCTTACTCTGGCGCAACTGTTACTATTTAGGTAGCCCGATCGCACTTGCCGACGAAGACATCAACCAACTGTGCGATCGCACCCTCACCGACATCAAAATTATCCCCATTGCCGACAAAAGCTACCGCGCTTGGCACCTCACCCAAACCTTCGACGCCAACTCCATCAGCGCCTCTTCCCCCATCAACCCCATCACCGGTCAAGCAGAAACCGAAGACATCAGCGAAGTCACAGAACTCTATCTCTCCAAAGCCGATGACCAAATTAGCCGCATTAAAACCCTGATTTCCGGTGCCCTACGCTACCGCGCCAGCGATATTCACCTAGAACCGACTCCCGATGGCTTAAGAGTCCGCTATCGCATTGACGGCATTCTGCGAGACATCACCATTCTGCCACTGGATATCAGCCGCCGAGTCGTTGTCGCCCTCAAAATCATGTCCAACATGGACATCGCCGAAAGTCGTCGTCCCCAAGATGGCAGAATTGGCGAAAGTTATAAACTCGGTTCCGAAACCGAACTTGGGTTAGATATGCGGGTCAGTACACTTCCCTGCATTGGCGGCGAAAAAGCTGTAATTCGTTTA
>NZ_JACJUP010000204.1:0-7829 GCF_014748295.1 Planktothrix sp. FACHB-1355
AATTTTTTAGGCAACTGATGCCACCGGGCACGATATGATTAAAGATACTCGGTATGTTGTTGGGCTTGACGCCTCTTATCCCTCGAATGAGGGGCGTCAAGCCCAACTACGTACCTAATTTTAGGTTTAAATGTGTAACTAGCAACTTGGGTTAATAGATGGTACATCGCTATTTTACCTGTCTGCCCCGACGCTCTTCTGCCTTTCTAAAACAACTGTTTTATAGAATGATTCCAGCGCGGTAATGCAGGTTTTATCTTCGTAAACTAAGCTATGGCTTTCGTAGGTTTTTCGCACGATTTCTTGTCGCCAATCTAAGTCTAAACCCAACTTGACAGCAATATCGATATATTCTGATTCATTTTGGGCGATCGTCTCTGTCATTCCCATCATTTTTAATATACCATAGGAGTGACGACCGCGCATAAATTTTCCCGGACAAGTCACCACCGGTAAACCGCAGGCGATCGCTTCCAAGGTTGTATTACCGCCTGACCAACTGAAGGTATCCAGAAAAATATCCGCAAGTAGATTGAGGTTGAAGTACTCAATTTGCGACATTCTCGGTTGCAATATGCAGTAATCTTCGCTGTGCAAATCAAATTTAGCAAAAGCTCGTTTTAAACGTTCTTGAAATTGAGCATTAACAGTAGCCGCATCGTGAGAAATGAAGGTAAATTGCGCTTGGGGAACACGTTTAGCTATTTCGGCAAAGATGCGATCGTATTGAGGTAGGTATTTGAATAAAGATTGACAGGAAAGATAAACGATCGCATCTTTGCGAAGCTGAAAATCGGCGCGAGTGTTGCTAAGTTCGGGAATTTCTGGCTTTTGATAGCACATTCCGATATTCGGCAAACAAAATAACTTTTCCGAATAGTGCGATCGCGCATTTTCCGGTTCCATTAAATCGCCAGATAAAAAGTAATCGATCGTTGGCAAACCTGTCGTTACCGGATGTCCCCAAGTTACACATTGCACGGGTGCTAGACGTAATGCGGCGATTTGATAAGTCAGGGGATTCATACCAATATCTGCAAACATCAGAATATGCAGTTGGTCAGCCATCACCTGTTGGCAAATTGTCTCTATATTACCATAAATATGATAAAATTTATCGCTGCGATCGCGAATTTTTTCTGTGATAAAATCTACTTCGGGAGCAACTTGATAAGTGTAAATTTCAAACTGTTGCCGATCGCAGTTTTTCAGCCAGCCAAAAATTAACTTAGTGACGCTATGATTTCGCAAGTGAGTAGAAATATAGCCGATCCGAATCTTCTCATTTTTACCCAGACGTGGCATGGGCAAAGCTATAGACCATTGCGGATATTTCTCTGCCATCAATTGATGTACAAACTTACCTAACTTCCGTTGTATCCCGCGCTCGTTATAACCTTGATAGGCAGGGTAAAAGTTAATAGCTTTCTGGTTTAAAATTTTTAAAGCAAACTGACGGAGGGAGGGATTTAACCAAGTTTGTCGAATTAATTGATTAACTTCCCGACAGAAGCGCTGACGCCAGAAAGAAATCTGCTCAAAGGTATCGTAGATAATCGGCAAAATGAAAGCGTTTTCCCAATAAGCTGGCGCAGAATCCGGTTTTAGTTGCAACGCTTTTTGGAAAGATTCTATTGCTTTTTCAACTTGATTCTGATAAGCTAAAGCTATTCCCCAATTGAGGTAAGTTTCCGGACTGTTGGGCTCGATCGCAAGAGCCTGTTGAAAACAAGCGATCGCTTCCTCATAGCGAAACAGATAAGTAAAAGCAGTACCCAAACCAAGGTAAGCATCTAAATATTGTGGCGCAAGACTTAAAGCCTGTTGATATGGTACGATCGCCTCTGCATACTTGTGCAAATCTAGAAGCGCTTTACCGAGATTGTAATAAATTCCGGGAACATCAGGTCGGAGAGCGATCGCTTGCCGGTAATGTGGAATAGCAGCATCAATAAAACCTTGTTCCAAATAGATATTTGCCAAATTAGCATAAGCTTCCGCATCCTGGGGATGGCAAGAAATAACTTGCTGATAGTGGAGAATAGCAGCAGAGAAATCGCCTACTTGTTGAAAAGCATTAGCTAAATTATAATGAGCGTCAGTATAACCTGGTTTGAGAGCGATCGCTTGCTGGTAATACGAGATTGCTTCTAATAACTGACCCTGCTGATGCAAAGCCGCAGCCAAACTATAGTAAGCTTCAGCATAGGCAGGGGAAAAAGCAATAGTTTGGAGATAATAAAGAATCGCATCATCCAGCTTACCAGATTGATGCGCGATCGCACCCAGCAAATATAACGCTTCTGCACAATCAGGTTGCTGCTGTAAAATTTGCTGACAAATCGATTGTGCTTGAGATATTTGACCGATTTGGAGAGACTGGTAAGCAAGAGCGATCGCTTGTGAGAGAGTTAGCATAAGAGGGGCTAGGGACTAGGGACTAGGGGTTAGTTTAGTAGATTAGGTTGCGCTTTAGCGCCCAAACGCAACAACATACCCAAAGAGCGATCGCACATATAATAAGGATACATCCACCCTCTTCATCTGTGTTCATCTGTGTTCATCCTTCTTCATCTGTGGTAAAAAAATCAACCAGCCATCCACCCTCTTCATCAGCGTTCATCCGCCTTCATCCGCTTACATCTGCGGTAAAAAAACCAACCAGCCATCCACCAAACAGACATCCATCTCCACATCCGCGTTCATCCGCTTACATCTGCGGTAAAAAATGTAAACCTATCCTTAGACAGAAGATCCCAAATCCCCCTTATACTAAAGTCACACCCAACCACAGCCAATTATGAGTCTGTGCATCAACCCACATTGCCCAAAACCAGACCACCCGCAGAACAGCAACAACCGCCAATGTCAAAGTTGCCGTTCTGACTTACTTCTGCAAGGACGCTATCGGGTGATGCAACTCCTCAGCGATAACAGTGGTTTTGGCAAAATTTACAGCGCAGAACAACGGGGAAGTGCCAAAATACTGAAAGTCCTCAAAGAACATCTCAACAACGAACCGAAAGCAGTCGAACTATTTCAACAAGAAGCAAACGTATTAGAGCAGTTCCAGCATCCCGGTATTCCCAAAGTCGATGGTTATTTCGAGTATCAAACCAAAAACGGGTTGACATTGCACTGCATTGTGATGGAAAAAATCGAGGGGCCAAACTTAGAAGAGTGGCTAAAACAGCAGGGAAATCATCCCATTTCCGAACAGCAAGCAATAGCCTGGTTAAAGCAACTGGCAGAAATATTGCAGATAGTGCATGGGAAGCAGTATTTCCATCGCGATATTAAGCCGCCCAATATCATGCTAAGACGGGATGGGCAGTTGGTGTTGATTGATTTTGGCACGGCGAGGGAAGCTACCTATACTTATCTTGCCAGACTGGGTGCGGGATACCAAATTACGGCGATAGTTTCTGTTGGGTATACGCCACCGGAACAACAGAATTTCCAAGCAGTACCGCAATCAGATTTTTTTGCATTGGGACGGACGTTTGTGTATTTGCTGACGGGACAGAATGTTTTAAATTTTTACGATGCTTATAACGATGTGTTTAGCTGGCGACAGGCTGCGAATATTTCACCCATTTTGGCTAAATTTATCGATAATTTGATGGCGCGAAAGCCACAGGATAGACCGCACAATACCCAGGTGCTTTTGCAGAGGATAGACGAACTGGCGCAAAAGTTGGCAAAGCGGAAAACCAATTTTCCTCTGGGGATGGCGGCGGGAGTGTTATTGGTTTTTGGTGGTGGAATTGGGTTTTGGGTTTCTAAATTAGGTGGGAATTCTATTAGTCCGAGGGATATTAGTTCGTCTATTCCGATGGTGACGAGTGAGCCGCGTTTTAGTCGGAGTGTGGTGACAAGTGTTGCGCCTATTAGTTCGCCGCGTTCTATTTCTATTACAACAAGCCCAGACTATACTCAACTCGAAAATTTACTAAAATTAGAAATATGGAAAGAAGCAGATGCAGAAACTCGTAATATCATGCTTAAGGCTTCTGGTCGAGAAGAAGAGAGTTGGCTTGATACAAAATCTATAGACAGTTTTCCTTGTAAAGACCTTGCCAATATCAATAAACTCTGGGTGAAATATAGCAAAGGAAAGTTTGGTTTTAGCGTTCAAAAATCTATTTGGGAAGCTGTTGGCGGTAGTTCACAAGCAAATCCTGAAATTTATAACCGTTTTGGAGATCGTGTAGGATGGCGCGTCAATAAGCATTGGCTAAAATATGATGATTACAATTTTACTATGAATTCACCAATAGGACACTTGCCCCAAATGTTTAATCACAACAAGTTACCTAGTAACAGATTATCTGTGCTAGCACCAAAACTTGCCAAATGTGGTATTCCTTAATTTTAAAGCACAACAAGATCTAAATTTAGCAGGTGTCGCGTGGAAGTTGACCGCCAACTGGGTAAACTCAGGTTTTGCACGCCTTGTCATCACCTTTGTTTCTGGTAACAGTTTCAGTACCCCAGCCGACATTGACGCGAAAAGAGCGCGTATCGACGACAACCGTAAGATCCGCACCGCCTTCATAGGGAACTAAAACTGTCCAAAGCCCAACTGCACTCGGACAAGTTCCCCACTGGCGCTGTACGTTCAATCTCTGATTTGGTGACCCCTGTGTCAGACTGGGCGGTACTTGTTGAGCTACAGTCAAAATCGATCGACTCAAAAATGCAGATAATAGTCTTAAGAGGGTGGGAAATTGCCCCTGTTGAGGCATAATTTTAATAATTTTTCCTTTATAGTTATGCAAAAGCCAGTGTAATTACCTCTGGAGGAGATTTCCCTCATACCATCGGATAACCCAATCGGGTGAAAAATTAAAAAATCAAAAATAAAAGATCGCGCAGGTAAAAAATGAAGGAAACTATCAAACAATTTGCCAAACAAAATTTTCCCAAAACAATCGCCAAAACTATGCCTTCTTGGCCGAATCTCTTGCAAGGAGTTGCAGAAGCCACTCGCCAACTGTTGACCGCTGACGATTATACCACAGCTATTAATGAAGCTTTAGCAACTTTGGGGCGGGTAACGGGAGTCGATCGCGTCTATATTTTTGAAATTCATCCCCACCCAGAAACAGGGGAACCTGTGACGAGTCACCGCTTTGAATGGGCTCATGCTAGCGTTACTGCCGAACTTCACAACCCTATTTTACAGAACCTAGATTTCGCCGCTTACGGGATGACGCATTGGTACGAAACGCTAAAAGCTGGGAATTCTGTCAGCGCCTTAATTAAAGATTTACCGCCTATCCAAAAACAATTAATAGAACCGCAAGGAGCTTTATCTATATTAGTTGTTCCCATTCCAATTAACGGTCAACTTTGGGGTGTAATTGGTTTTGATGATTGCCATTGCGATCGCCGCTGGTCGAGAGATGAAGAAGCGGTGTTAATGACGATGGCGGCAACGCTGGGCGGCGTCATCGCTCAACGACAAACCCAAGAAGAATTGCGCCAAGAACGCGATTTTATTGCTGCTATTCTCGATACTGCTGGTGCGTTGGTGGTGGTACTCGATCGCCAAGGGCAAATTATCCGCTTTAACAGAGCTTGCGAACAAATCACGAACTACTCATTTGATGAAGTAAAAGGCCAATATTTCTGGGATTTATTCTTAATTACAGAAGAAAAAGAGGCAGTAAAAGTTATATTTGATAAGCTAAAAGCAGGTCATTTCCCGATAAATTATGAAAACTATTGGCTGACAAAAAACGGGATACGGCGGCGAATTGCTTGGTCAAGTACAGCCATCCTCGACGCCAATCGCAATGTCAAGTACATCATCGGTACTGGGATCGATATCACCGAGCGCTACTTGGCACAAGAAGAACTGCGGAAAGGAGAAGAATTATATCGCACCCTGGCGAGGAACTTTCCCAATGGTGGAGTTTTCTTGTTCGATCGCAACTTGCGTTACACCGTTGCAGAAGGTACGGGATTAGCTGCAATCGGTGTTTCCAAAGAATTATTAGAAGGCAAGACAATTTGGGAGGTATGGTCTCCCGAAACCTGTAAAATTATAGAGCCGCATTATCGGGCAGCACTAGCCGGAAATACAAATATTTTTGAATTGCAATATGGCGAATCGGTATATCTTTTACATACATTGCCGGTTAAAAATGAGCGTGGGGAAATATTTGCGGGAATGTTGATGTCTTTAGATATTACTGAGCGCAAGCGAGTCGAAATAGCTTTGCGCGAAAGCCAAAGGCGCTTGCGTCAGCAAAACCGAGTGCTGATGGAATTAGCGAAGGACAAAACAATCAATAGTGGCAATTTAAAAACGGCGATTCAAAAAATTACCGAAGCTGCTGCCAAGACTTTAGAAATTGAACGAGCTAGCGTTTGGTTGTATAATAGGGATCGCTCTCGCATTACCTGTATCGACCTTTACGAACGCAGCCCCAATCGTCATTCTCAAGGTTTGGAACTGGCAGCACTTAACTATCCAGCTTATTTTAAGGCATTGGAAACCGAGCGGACAATCGCCGCCCCTGATGCCTATACCGACCCCAGAACTAGAGAGTTTTCCGAGCGCTATTTGACACCAATTGGTGTCAAATCTATGTTAGATTCACCCATTTGGTTAGGCGGGCAAATGGTGGGAATTGTCTGTCACGAACAGGTAGAAACTTGTCGTCATTGGGCATTAGAAGAAGAAAATTTTGCAGGCTCTATAGCGGATTTAGTTTCTTTGGCGATCGAAGCTTACGAACACCAAAAAGCAGAGGAGCAATTACTTGCAGCAGTTCAACGCGATCGCCTCTTAGCTCAAATCGCTTTACGCATTCGCAGATCGCTCAATCTCGACGAAATTCTTAACACTACAGTTGCGGAAGTACGACAATTTCTGCAAGCCGATCGCGTTTTCATCGGCTACCAACAACTAAACAGTCAAGGGCAAATAGTTGCCGAATCAGTCGATCCCAAGTACCCGTCTGTTTTAGGCTTTCTGGTAAACGATAAAAGCTACCTGCAAGAATTGCGATCGCTGTTTGAAAATCATCGCGTCCGAGTAGTGGAAGATACCGCCAAAGTCACACAACAACCTTGTGCTAAATACTATTCCGAATACAAAATAAGAGCCGGTTTAGGTGTACCGATTTTGTTGGGCGATCAGCTATTTGGTGCCTTAGTAGTTCATCAATGTTCCGCACCCCGTCACTGGCAGCAATTTGAAATCGATCTGCTAGAACAGTTGGCAACGCAAGTAGCGATCGCGATTCAGCAAGCCGAACTATATCAACAAGTATACGCTCTCAATGCTAATTTAGAACGACAAGTGGAGGAGCGCACATCTCAATTGCAGCAAAGAAATAGGGAATTGCAAGAAATCAACCAACTTAAAGATATTTTCTTACACGCTGTCACCCACGATTTGCGGACACCGGTTATGGGTTGGTTGCTGGTACTAAAAAATTTGCTCAATACTCACGAATCAGAATTTATCAACAATCCCAAATCCCAAATCCCAAATCCCAAATCCGCAGTTCCCGTGCCGCGATCGACTTTAGAACGCATGATCCAAAGTAGCGATCGGCAACTCCACCTCATTAACTCGCTTTTGGAAGTCCACTCTACTGAAGTACGCGGTTTAGCTCTGCACCCCAAGCCACTACAACTAAACGAAATAGTGCAAGCAATTATTGCAGATTTAGAGCCCCTATTGGATAGGAATCAAGCAACATTTCACAATTTAATTAGCTCCGATTTGCCAATGATAAATGCAGACCGAGAACAACTATGGCGCGTTTTTGAAAACCTAGTAACCAATGCCTTAAATCATAACCCACCCG
>NZ_JACJUP010000205.1:0-7739 GCF_014748295.1 Planktothrix sp. FACHB-1355
ATCAAGCGGCGGCGGCGCAACTCCAACTAACTCCAGGCGCTGTAGAACCGAGTGCGATCGCATCTGCAATGGCAACTTTACGCACAAGCGCCGATAATCAAACAGAAATAGCAGCACAAGCGGCAAAATTTTTCACCAAACCTCAAGCAGAAATTCGTAACTGGAACTGGATTTTCTCACAACCGCAACCAAAAGTCCTCAGTATTGCCAGCACTTCTACTAAAGTGCGGGACGTACCGGGGCGTCTGTGGATATTAGACGATATTACCGAGCGCTATTTCGCTCAACAATCTCTAGTCGAACGTTCCCAAGAACTATTTCAGGCGAATCAAGCATTGGAAAAAGCAAAGGCAGCTGCTGAGGTAGCTACTCAAATCAAAAGTCAATTCCTTGCCAACATGAGCCATGAAATTCGCACTCCCATGAATGCCATTATCGGCATGATCGGTTTGTTAATAAATACAGAACTTTCTGACCAACAGCGAGATTTTGCCGAAACCATCCAAAGCAGTGGAGATAATTTACTCATGCTGATTAACGATATTCTCGATCTGTCTAAAATTGAATCCGGCAATATGGAGTTAGAAGAAGCTCCTTTAAATCTGCGAATTTGCGTTGAAGAATCTCTCGATATGTTAGCTTTTAAAGCCGCCGAAAAAGGGATTGAATTGGCTTATCTGATCGACCTAGAAACTCCTAATACGATTGTGGGCGATGTGACGCGGTTGCGCCAAATTTTGGTGAATTTGCTCGCCAATGCAGTTAAGTTTACCAAAACAGGAGAAGTAGTAGTTTCAGTAGTAGCTTTAGCGTTAACCGATGGCGGTGAAGAATCAACAGATAGCGATGAAAAGCAATACTTAATTGAATTTGCTGTCAGAGATACGGGCATCGGTATTTCTGCGGACAGGATCGATCGCTTATTTCAGCCTTTTAGCCAAGTCGATGCCTCGACCACGCGCCAATATGGCGGTACGGGATTGGGATTGACGATCGGCAAACAGCTCAGCGAAATGATGGGCGGTAGGATGTGGGTAGAAAGTCAAGTGGGTGAGGGTTCCACATTTTATTTCACTATAGTGGCAGCATCAGCTCCCGATATATCGCCTCTTGCTTCTCAAAATCTCCCGCCTCAGCTAGATGGCAAACGCCTTCTGATTGTGGATGATAACTTTACAAACCGAGAATTATTAACACTGCAAGCACAATCTTGGCGAATGCTAGCGCGTGCGGCTGAGTCTGGATATGAAGCTTTGGAATGGCTGCATCAAGAGGAACCATTTGATATTGCTATTTTGGATATACAAATGCCGGAAATGGATGGTTTAACTCTAGCAACAGAAATCCGCAAACTGGGTAAGTACAAAAAATTACCTTTAGTCGTGTTAACTTCCATAGGCAGACTGTCAGCAAGTCATCATACCTCAGAGGTAGATTTTGCAGCTTTCCTAACTAAGCCGATCAAACAATCCCATCTCTATAATGTTTTAAGCCACGTTCTAGGAGAACAGCCGCAACAAATTAAAGCATCCCGCCCTATTTTGCCGCAAATAAATCCCCACTTGGCAGAAGAGTTACCTTTGCGAATACTGTTAGCGGAGGATAATAAAGTCAATCAAAAAGTAGCTTTGCATCTGTTACAGTTAATAGGCTATCAGCCAGAGGTGGTCAGCAATGGATTGGAAGCGATCGCCGCACTGCGTCGCCAATTTTACGATGTGGTGTTCATGGATATGCAAATGCCAGAAATGGATGGATTGGAAGCTACTCGCTGCATTTGGGAACAATGGCCTACAGGTGAGCGTCCGCGAATTATTGCGATGACAGCAAACGCCATGCAAGGCGATCGCGAAATTTGTATAGCTGCCGGTATGGATGATTACATCAGTAAGCCTGTTCGCCTTGAAGATATTGTCGCTGCGTTAAGCAAATGTCAGCCTGCTTCATCAACGGTCAGCAATAAAGAACAACCGACAACTGATACAGGCGAGATGCCTGCGCCACAACAACTGACACCTGACAAATCAGTCGTCGATGCCAAAGTACTGGCATCTTTCCGCAAAATGATCGGGAAAAACGCTGAAGATATTCTATCCGAATTGATAGATTGCTACCTGGAAGATGGCCCTAAATTATTGGCAGATATCGCTACCGCTATAGCAGAAGGAAATGCAAGTAAATTGCGCCAAGCAGCTCATACCTTGAAGGCAAGTAGTATGACCTTGGGAGCGACAAATTTATCTAATTATTGCAAAGAGTTAGAAACTATGGGGCGAAATGGGCATACTAAAGAAGGCAAAGAAAAATTACCTCTTCTGGAAACTGAGTATGAAAGAGTCAAAGTAGCTTTGCAAATAGAACGTCAGCAACACAAGGTATGAATATCTCTACAGACAAAAAAGATGCACCGCTAATTCTGGCGATCGACGATGACAAATTCATGCGACTTCAGCTTCGCAGGGCGATGGAAGAAGTTGGGTATCAAGTGGTAGAAGCTGCTAACGGAGAAGAAGGATTAGTTGCTTATACTCGTTGGCGTCCGGATATCGTGTTGCTGGATGCGGTAATGCCGGTGATGGATGGGTTTACTTTCTGCAAACTAATCCGAACGGAAAATATCTGCCAAACGCAATCTCTTTGCAATCCCCCGCCTGTACTGATGATCACGGCGCTGGAAGATCGAGAATCTGTCGATCGAGCTTTTGAGGCGGGTGCGAACGATTACATCACCAAACCCATCCATTGGGCTGTCTTGCGTCAGAGGGTGCGCCGTTTGCTGGAAGCTTGTCGCGCCGAAATCGATCGCCAGCGTTCAGAACAAAAAATTCGCGAACAAGCCGCTCTACTGGATATCGCCACTGAAGCTATTTTAGTGCAAAATCTGGACAACCAAATCTTATTTTGGAACAAAGGTGCTGAACGTTTGTATGGCTGGAGGTCGGAAGAAGCGATCGGTAAAAATGTCAACCAGCTGTTGTACAAACAAGTTCCCCCCGAACTGGAAAGCGGACAGCCAATTTTTGATGAGGCTGGTTCCTGGCAAGGTGAATTGCTTCAAGTCACCAAATACGGCAAAGAAATAATCGTGGAAAGTCGGTGGACGCTGGTGCAGGAGGAACAAAAGCAACCTAAATCAATCCTGACAGTTAATACCGATATTACAGAGAAAAAACAACTGGAAACGCAATTTCTGCGGGCCCAGCGCATGGAGAGTATTGGCACTCTTGCTAGCGGCATCGCTCACGATTTAAACAATGCGCTTGCACCAATTTTGATGTCTGTGCAACTTCTAGAAATGAAATGTCACGACGAACACAGTCAGCGATTGCTGAAAATTCTGGAAGCCAATACGAAACGCAGCGCCGATTTAGTCAAACAAGTGCTATCTTTTGCGCGAGGGCTGCAAGGCGATCGCACTAATCTTCAAGTAGCGCATTTAATATCGGAAATTGCCAAAATAGTCAAACAAACATTTCCCAAATGTATTGAAATTTATACAGATGTGCCAAGCTCAGAAATTTGGACTGTTTGCGGCGATGCGACGCAATTGCACCAAGTTTTGATGAACCTCTGCGTCAACGCTCGCGACGCCATGCCCAAAGGCGGAATTTTAAATGTGGTTGCGGAAAATATTTTTATCGATGAAAATTATGCCAGGATGAATATAGAGGCGAAAGTTGGTAAATATGTGGTAATTACCGTTTCGGATACCGGAACAGGCATCCCACGGGAAATATTGGATCGCATTTTCGAGCCATTCTTTACCACAAAAGAACACGGTAAGGGTACCGGGTTAGGACTCTCAACCGCAGTTGGCATTGTCAAAGGACACGGGGGTTTTATCAATGTCTATAGCGAAGTGGGAAAAGGGACAAAATTTAAGGTTTGCTTACCAGCAGCATCAACAGATGAAAGCAAGTTCAGCCAAGAGATCTATCGAGAATTACCGAGAGGAAACGGAGAATTAGTTCTGGTAGTTGATGATGAAGATGCCATCCGCGAAATCACCAAAACTTCCCTGGAAAGTTATAATTATCAGGCGATCGGTGCTAGTAATGGCATTGAAGCGATCGCCTTATATGCGGAACGAAAAACAAATATTAGCGTGGTGTTGGTCGATATGATGATGCCGATGATGGATGGGCCGACAACTATCCGCACGTTGCAAAAAATTAACCCCAATGTCAAAATTATTGCCATTAGCGGATTGACCTCAAACTCTCAGGTGACCGAGTTAAATCGTCAGAGCGTACAAACTTTTTTACCAAAACCATTCACTTCCGAGGAATTGTTAAAAAGCTTGCGATCGGTTATCGCTACAGACGGGAAGAATTAAAGTCAAAAGTCAAAAGTCAAAAATCAAAAATCCTTATATGAGGATTTTTTGCCAATAAGGTGAAAATTGCTCGCTCGGCACGGGCATACTGAATGTAGATTATATAGTAGTCGTCAATTATGAGTTTGACTCTCTCGGACATAAGGTGATAAGTAAAAATTATTTATTGGCACGAATGGTTGGTGGGTAAGGCATTTCTCTGCCCCATGCCCCATACCCTATGTCCTATGCCCAAAAAACTGCGTTTTGACCACAAGTAGGGGAGAGCCAAACTTTTTAAAGAACTCCAGCCAAATCAACTATGAATACCTCCGATTCACCGAAACATTCAACCCTCATCCTCGTCATCGACGACGACAGGTTAATGCGAATTCAGCTTCGCCGAGCGATGGAACAAGAAGGTTACCAAGTGGCAGAAGCTGTGGACGGAGAAGAGGGATTAGCAGCCTATACTTGCTTAAAACCGGATATAGTGCTGGTAGATGGTATGATGCCGGTGATGGATGGCTTTACCTGCTGTAAGCTCATCCGTTCCCTCCCAGGAGGCGATCGCATTCCCATATTGACGATCACGGCGCTGGAAGATGAAAAGTCAGTAGACCGAGCTTTTGAGGCAGGTGCGATCGATTATATTACCAAGCCGATCAACTGGGCTGTACTGCGTCAGCGGGTACGTCGGTTGCTGAAAGCTTCTCGCGCCGAACAAGAATTGCGACAGCAAACGGAAAGAGAGCGATTGATCGATAAGATAGCGCAGCGCATCCGTCAATCTTTGAACTTGGAGAAAATACTCAATACAACAGTAGCGGAAGTTAGGGAATTTCTGCAAGCCGATCGCGTGCTGATTTATCGCTATGACCCCGACAGTCAGGGTAGGGTAGTAGTGGAATCGGTAGGCGATTGTTGGATACCAATTTTAGGAAAAAAAATTGCCTATCCCTACTTAGGAAAAAATTATATCCCCGCTTACCAACAAAACCGCATTCAAGCCAAAGCCGATATATACACACTGGGACTGCCTCAATCTTTGCTCGACTTGCTAGCTGGATTTCAAGTCAGGGCTCATTTAGTAGTACCGATTTTGCAAGATAATTCCGAATTCTTAGTTTTGAATTCTCAATTAGAAAATCCCACGCCAAACTCCCAATTGTGGGGGCTGCTGATTGCCCATCAGTGTAGCGGCCCAAGACAGTGGCAGAATTTGGAAATAGACCTGCTCAAGCAATTAGCAACTCAGGTAGCAATTGCCATCCAACAATCAGAACTATATCAACACTTGGCGCGGCTCAATACCGACCTGGAAAAACAAGTGCAGGAACGTACAGATCTGTTGCAGCAGGCGCTCAACTTTGAAGCAATGCTCAAACGGATTACCGACAAAGTGCGCGATACCCTCGATGAAAGCCACATTTTACAAACAGCGGTGCAAGAATTAGCGCTGGGACTGAAAGCAGATTATTGCTGTACCGCACTATACAATCTCGAAAAAGCTACTTCTAGCATTTGTTCCGAATATGCAATTACATCGCCATCGGATCGCAATCGCGTCCTGCAAATGGCTGATTTCCCTGGCATTTACTTTCAGCTTCTGCAAGGTCAGTATCTGCAATTTTGCGAAATAGCTTCCCACTCGATACGGCAAGTTCACCATCGCGTTGCTGTGCTGGCTTGTCCGATTTTAGATAATCAAGGCGTGCTGGGCGATTTGTGGTTGTTAAAACCGGAAGAATATGTGTTTAATGAATTAGAAATTAGATTGGTGCAGCAGGTAGCCAATCAATGTGCGATCGCGATTCGCCAAGCTCGACTTTACCAAGCAGCACAAGCTCAAGTCCAAGAACTAGAAAAACTCAACCGCCTCAAAGACGACTTCCTCAATACCGTCTCCCACGAATTAAAAACACCAGTATCCAACATGAAAATGGCAATTCAAATGTTGGAAGTTATGCTGAATCAGCAATGCGGATTCAATCCAGAACTAGAAAATAACCGTGAAAGTAACACAGCCGCTCGTTACTTCCATGTTTTGAATGATGAGTGCGAGCGAGAAATTAATTTAATCAACGATTTACTGGAATTGCAGCAACTCAACGCCGGAACTCTCCTGCTTGACAGAAGAATTATTCATTTACCAGACTGGATTCCTCATGTTGTCGAACCTTTTGAACAACTTATCTACGACCAGCAACAAATTTTAGAAATTGACATTCCTCGGCAACTGCCTCCCCTGGCTTCCGACCCATTCAGTCTCAAGCGTATCCTCACAGAATTGCTCAACAATGCTTGTAAGTACACCCCAGCCAAGGGAAAAATTACAGTCAGCGTTCGCATTAACTCGGACAAGATTCAGTTAAGCGTGAGCAATTCTGGCATCGAAATTCCGCGTCACGAAATGCAGCGCATTTTCGATAAATTCTACCGCATTCCCAGCAATGACCCCTGGAAACATGGCGGCACGGGGCTGGGACTGGCACTTGTGGATAAACTGGTAAGTTATTTGGGAGGCTCGATCCAAGTTGAAAGCGGATCGAGACATACTACCTTCTTAGTGGAATTACCGATAATGTCTGATGGGAAATAATCGCTTTTCCTTTATCGGTTGAGCTTGAGCTTTCTTCCTTATAGCTGAGGCGATCGCTAGGTGCGATCGATTATTCTTGTGACTGTTGCACAACAGCGACAATCGCCTGTGTGCCTAACTTTATTAGTTGTGCGTCTGTTCTTGGAGAGCGATCGCAACTCCATCTCAAAATTCTCTGTTCAAATTACAGAGGAACACCGGAGGCTGAAAGCCACAAAAAGCGAAATGCTGCCACAATTCAAATTGAGTACTAGAA
This sequence comes from Planktothrix sp. FACHB-1355, assembly GCF_014748295.1. Taxonomy (NCBI): domain Bacteria; kingdom Bacillati; phylum Cyanobacteriota; class Cyanophyceae; order Oscillatoriales; family Microcoleaceae; genus Planktothrix; species Planktothrix sp. FACHB-1355. Next base: position 7,174 of record NZ_JACJUP010000205.1, read on the forward strand.
CTCATCAATGTCCTCACTGCAAAACAGTTTTAGATCGTGACTGGAACGCAGCAATTAACATTCTCAAAAAAGGGTTGAAATATTTGGGGGAATACCTCAACGGTACTGTAGGGCATACAGAAACCGACCCAAACGACTGGGGAGAGTCCGGCCTCTGGGTCTTTAACAGAGATGTTGAGGATTTAAGTCGTCTCATTGAGCCAGTAATCCCAAGAAGTGATTCTGGGAGAATCCCCCGTCACAGCGAAGCTTGACGGTGGGAGTATGTCAAGCAGCAACATTCGATATTGGGCTCCAAACAAGCCAAAATTGAGATATAGCAACAGTGAAGGCGGTTAAGGCATTCTTAATTCCTGAAACTCTCGCTCCTAATCCCTTCTTCCCCTAACCCCTAGCCCCTAGCCCCTAGCCCCTAGCTATGTCAAATTCGCTTTCGGCATCAACGGAAGGACTGGCGATCGTAGACAAAGCGCGTCAGCGTCGCGGTTGGACGAAAACCAGTACGGCTCGTTGGTGGCAGGACGCTCATACCTCTAGAGCTACTTTACGTCGATTTTGGCAGGGCG
>NZ_JACJUP010000206.1:0-7819 GCF_014748295.1 Planktothrix sp. FACHB-1355
AGCCTTCAGGGACATAAAAATGCTGTTTGGGCAATTGCGATCGGCCCAGATAGTCAAACTATTGCCTCCGCAAGTGTGGACGGGACAATTCAACTTTGGAGAAAAGATATTACGGGTGAGTTTGAAACTAAGCCCTACAAAATACTGACTGGCCCTAATATGAGCGGTTTTACTGCCATTAGTTTCAGTCCTGACGGTCAGACGATCGCTGCTGCCAGTTCCGACAATACCGTCAAACTGTGGAAGTTAGACGGCACTTTGCTCAAAACTCTCAGCGGACATACCGCCAGTCTTTTTGCGATTTCTTTCAGCCCAGATGGTAAGGCGATCGCTTCTGGGGGTGATGACCAAATGGTGATTCTGTGGGACTTAAACCGCATTCTCAAGCTCGATCCGCTAGAGTATGGCTGCAAGTGGGTGCGAGATTATCTGCGAACTAATCAAGAAGTACATCACAGCGAGCGCCATTTGTGCGATCGTATTGGCAGGCGCTCATGAGCAATCTGGCTCAACTACTGCTGATGCTGTGCGATCGTCTCCTGTATTTGTTGATAAAAAGCCATATTTCTACGTTTGAAACAGATTATCGCTGCTGTTTGGAAATCTGCGATCGCTCCGAAAATATCTCCTTGTCCTAATTTGGCTACAGCTTGGTTAAACAATTCTTCTGCATTCATTTTGACTAACCTTAAAAATTAATTGTATAATTCAAAAACTCCTTGTTTAATTTCCGCTTACATCCTTGGAATGGATAGTATTTATACTTCCATATTATCGGATTGAATCAGATGTTGCCATCCTGGGTTATATCCTTTGAATATTTTTGATATTTCTCCATTGCATCTTGGTATCGCGGCATATTACCTTCTTGTTGATAAATTAATGCTGCCGTCTGCAAATCTTCGATCGCACCTTGCTTATTGCCAATATAAATGCGGAGATTTCCCCGTTTGTAACGGGCGTCACCATCTTTTGGATTGAGTTGAACTGCTCGATCGCAATCTGCTATCGCCGTTTGTATTTCTCCTATTTTAAAGCGGGCGACACAGCGGTTGGTATAAGCTAGATAATTACTAGATTGGCGTCGAATTACTTCGTTGAAATCGGCGATCGCACCTTGGTAATCTCTTTTTTCCAACCTTTCCAATCCTCGGTTATAGAAATGTTCTCCCATTTTTTGATTAATGAGGATTTTCGGCTCTTGGGCAGAGCAAGCCCCTATTAATCCGCCAATGGCAGCAGAAATTACTGAGGTAGCGATCGCCTTTTCGATATAATTCATTTTATCAAACTGAAATCACAGGCTTTTCCAACATTTTACTGGCTGACAGAACTTCTTGACGCGCCCACTTATCTGCTGCCAAAATATCATCTAAAGATGGATTTCGTTGATTGTCCGATTGATGGCGATCGCAAGCCCGCTCAATCACTTTCGGAATATCTAAAAAGCCGATTTTCTCTTCTAAAAATAGCGCTACTGCCTGTTCGTTTGCCGCATTCAATACCGCAGGCATTGAACCACCCGCACGACCGGCAGCATAAGCTAACTGCATACAAGGATATTTTTGATGATCCGGTTCTCGGAAAGTTAAACTACCAGCTTTCACCAAATCCAAGCGTTCCCAATCAGTGTAAATTCGTGACGGCCAAGACATAGCATAAAGCAGCGGCAAGCGCATATCCGGCCAACCCAACTGAGCCAAAACAGAAGTATCTTGCAATTCTATCAAAGAGTGAATAATGCTTTGGGGATGAATCACAATTTCGATATCGTCGTAATCCAAACCGAAAAGAAAATGCGCCTCAATTACTTCCAATCCCTTATTCATCAATGTAGCAGAATCGACAGTAATTTTGCGACCCATCGACCAATTGGGATGCTTCAGCGCATCTGCAACTTTAACTTCTGGCAACTTTTCCACAGGCCAATCTCGGAAAGCACCGCCAGACGCCGTAAGCAGAATGCGCCGCAAACCTCCTGGTGGAACGCCTTGCAGACACTGAAAAATCGCTGAATGTTCGGAATCTGCTGGTAATAGCTTGACGCCGTGTTTCTCTACCAAAGGTATCACGACCGGCCCCCCAGCAATTAAGGTTTCCTTATTTGCCAAAGCGATATCTTTGCCAGCTGCGATGGCGGCGATAGTAGGTAGCAATCCCGCACAACCAACAATACCAGTTACCACAGATTCTGCATCGCCGTAGCGTGCCACTTCGATCGCACCCGCTTCGCCACCCAGTAAAATCGGTTGGGGGTCGAGGTCAGCAACCGCCTCTTTCAGTTCTGGCAGCTTATCTTCAGCGCAAATAGCGGCAATTTCCGGTTTAAATTGGCGAATTTGCTCAGCTAGCATCTTCACATTGCTTCCTGCTGCCAATCCCACAATCCTAAACTGGTCGGGGTACTGAGCGACGATATCCAGAGTCTGAGTACCTATTGAGCCGGTGGAACCAAGAAGTGTTATCGCTTTCACAATTGTTTAAGAATTAAGGGCAATTTTACTATACGCCTGCTAGGGATTAGGGGCTAGGGGTTAGGGGTTAGGGAAGGAGAGAAGAGGGGGGAGCGGGGGAGCGGGGGAGTGGGAGAATTAAAAGTTAAAAGTCAAAAGGAAAAAAGGGAGTTGGGAATGGTGGGCTAATCGTTAATTTAGCAGGGGAGAGCCGACCTGTAAAACTTTTACCATTTCTCCAGGGCGGATAAATTTTACATCGACTGGCAGAACGGCTAAACTATTAGTTTGGGCTAAATTAATCAAATTACCAGAACTGTGACTTCCTCCGGCTAAATCAAATTCGTACAGGCCATCTACTAATTGCAATTTACCCCAAAGATAACTTTCCCGCTTACCATCCGATCGCAACTCTTGCTGCGATCGCGCCTGCACAAAATTTGGGCCCCAAGATTGGGAAAGTCCGGCCAGTTTTTTCAGCGCAGGTTGCACGAACCGCCAGAAAGTCACCAAAGATGATACTGGATTTCCTGGCAAACCGAAATATAGGGTATGGGGGATAGGGGATGGGGGAGAGGAAGAAATTTCCCCGGACTGGGAGAACGTCGCGAAAGTCAGCGGTTTACCCGGTTTGATCGCAATGGCGCGAATGTGTATTTCGGCACTAAGGGAAGCCAAGATTTCATCGACGTAATCGTAATCGCCAACTGAGACACCGCCGGAAGAAATTACCATATCAGCAGAGGCGATAGCTTTGGCGATCGTACTTTTGAGCGCCTCCGGTTCGTCGGGAACAATACCGAGCATTTCCGGTATTCCGCCGCTTTGCGCTACCAACACCGCCAAAGCGTATTGATTCGAGTCTACCAGCTTACCGGGTTGCAAAGCTCGGTCTGGGGTTACCAATTCGTCGCCAGTGGAGATAATTGCCACGCGAGGGCGACGATAAACGGAAAGTTGGGTACACTGGGCAGATGCCAGCACAGCAATTTCCGTAGCACCGAGAGCAATTCCCGCTGGTAATAGCGGTTCGCCAGCTTTGTAGAAAGCACCCTGATGGCGGACAAATGCTTGCGGTTCTGGTGCTGAGTAGATGAAAATGCGATCGCCTTCTCGCTTCGTTACTTCCTGCATGACCACCGTATCCGCACCGGCTGGCATCATCGCACCAGTCAATATCCTCGCAGCTTGTCCCGGTTGAATAGTATGCTGGGGTTGATATCCGGCGGGAATTTCGGCCACAATTGCCAAAATCGCTGGTTTTTCGGCACTACAGCCTTGCACATCAGCATAACGCACCGCATACCCATCCATCGCCGAGTTATCCCAGTGGGGAAAATCTAGTTGACTTGTGACTGGTGTCGCTAAAATCCTCCCCATTGCTCCCAACAAGTCTACAACTTCTGTATCCCGCGCTGTATCTAGCGGTTGCACCTTTTCTAAAATAATTGCTTCTGCTTGTTCAACCGAAAACATTGCCATCCACCCACCCTCAAAACTTCTTCTTATACTAAAAAACTTCTCCCCCTCTTCCCTCTTCCCCTAGTCCCTAACCCCTAGCCCCTAGCCCCTAGCCCCTAGCCCCTAGCCCTAAAAACTTCACAGATCGGTTGCTGAAGCTACCCATTTTATGAAATGATAGATATTTGTGTTTAATTCTGCCCTGACGTTGCAGCTAGTAAACTTATGGCTAAAGGTGTTCGTATCATAGTGACACTGGAATGTACCGAGTGTCGCTCTAATTCAGTGAAGCGATCGAATGGCGTGTCTCGTTACACTACCCAAAAGAACCGCCGCAACACGACGGCAAGGCTGGAACTGAAGAAATTCTGCACTCACTGTAACAAACACACAGTTCACAAGGAAATCAAGTAGATGGGAATTGGGACTGTTGAGTGGGGACTGGAAAAAAGCCTTGTATCCAGAACCCTTCATTTAGAATCCTACATTCCAATGCGCCATTACCTTTTTACCAATTACCTTTCACCAAATACCAATTGTCTATGACCTACTACCGTCGTCGCCTCTCTCCCATAAAACCAAGCGAACCGATCGACTATAAGGATGTCGATTTATTACGTAAATTTGTGACCGAGCGGGGTAAAATTTTGCCGCGCCGCATCACAGGTTTGACCGCCAAGCAACAAAGAGACTTGACAATAGCGATTAAGCGTGCTCGCATACTGGCACTGTTGCCCTTTATTAACCAAGAAGGTTAAGCAGATTTTGGATTTTGGATGCAAGGATTTTAGATTTAGGACTACAAAGAAACCCGGTTGCTATGAAAAATCGTGGTTTGGGAAACTGGAAATCCAGTAAAAACCGGGTTTCTGACTCGCAAGAGCCTAAATCCTGAGATTATTAGGCTACAGCTAAGTTCCAAAGTATTTGCCACTAATACAGCTATCCCCACATCCAAAATCTAAAATCTAAAAATCTAAAATTACAAGACTGCACGGGGATAACGACAAATTGTGGAAAAAGGAAGGCTGATAGAAGTTCGGCTGCACGGAGAGCGGCGGTTGACAGTTGCAGAACGCCCGGAAGGCAAAACAAAGTGGGTCGTGCAAGATGAGCGCGGTCAATCATATACCGTCAATCCCCAGCAAATCAGTTATGAAGTGACTGGTCAAAGTTACCAGCCAAAGGATATTCCTAAATTCCGGCAAGAGGTAGAGCTGTATCTCGACCCTTCCAGTTTGGAAATAGCCTGGGAAATATTGGTCGAAGATGGTACGAGCGTCAGCGTAGGCGAAATGGCGATGCTACTGTTTTCCGAGCAAAGTGCGTCTGTGTGTTACGCAGCTTACTACCTGCTGTCGGAAGACAAACTATATTTCAAACAAAAGGGAGACCGCTACGAACCTCGCTCTCGCAATCTTGTTGAGGAACTGAAACATCAGTTGCAAGTAGCGGGACAGCGCAAACGAGAATCGGAAGAATTTTTGGTTCGCGTGCAGCAAGCTCTTTCTGGTGAACCGGTAGAATGGCAGAGTAGCGATCGCACTCGTTTGGAGGCATTAGAAAAGTTTGCCTCTCTGGGAGAAGAAGCTTCCGGACGTTCTGTAGCCCAAGAAACGCTGGTAGCTTTGGAACGAACCAACACTCCCCAAGCGGCTTTCGATCTCCTGGTGCAGATGGGTTTGTGGAGTACGCACGAAAACCTGTTTCTGCGGCGCAGCCAGATCCCTGTTAACTTTGCAACTAAGGTGCTAGAAGTGGCTCAGCAGCGTATCGAGTTTCCCCCTCCCGATGCGGACACAAATCGTCTGGATTTAACTCATCTGAAAGTTTACACGGTAGATGATGAAAGTACCCGCGAAATAGATGATGGTTTGAGCTGTGAAACAATGGCTGATGGGCGGAAAAAACTTTGGGTTCACATCGCCGACCCCACTCGCTGGGTGATGCCGGGGGATGAATTAGATCTGGAAGCCCGCCGTCGCAGTACGACCCTTTATTTGCCGACCGGGATGATTCCCATGTTCCCTCCAGATTTGGCGACCGGCCCGATGAGTTTAGTGCAGGGCAAAATTTGTACAGCCCTCAGTTTTGGTATTGTACTCGATGAAGATGGAGCCGTGCAAGAGTACAGCATCCATGCCAGCATTATCAAGCCAACCTATCGCCTCACATACGAAGATGTGGATGAGATGCTGGAATTGGCTGTCCCCGCCGAACCGGAATTAGCTGCGATCGCATCTTTAGCGCAACGGCGGGAAAAATGGCGGCGTTCTCAAGGAGCGATCGGCATTCATCTGCCAGAAGGATTGATTAAGGTTGAAGATGACGAGATTTATATCCACGTTTTAGAAGATTCGGCTTCTCGCCAAATGGTAGCAGAAATGATGATCGTTGCCGGTGAAGTCGCCGCTCGCTACGGTCAAGCTCACCAAATTCCTTTGCCGTTTCGCAGTCAGCCTCAACCAGAATTACCCTCAGAAGAGGAATTGCTCCAATTGCCCGCCGGGTGGGTTCGCGCCGCCGCCATGCGTCGATGTATGCCGCGCAGCGAAATGAGTATCATTCCCGCTCGTCATGCCGGTCTGGGTTTGCAGATTTATACTCAGGTAACTTCTCCCATTCGTCGCTATACCGATTTGCTCACTCATTTCCAAATTAAGGCTCATCTAAGAGGAGAACAGCTGCCTTTTTCAGCTGAAGAAATGAAGGAAGTGATGATGAGCGTTACAGCTGTCAGCCAAGAAGCGAGTTTAGTAGAACGCCAAACCCATCGTTATTGGGCTTTGGAGTATCTGCGACGCAATTCCGATCGAGTATGGCAAGCACTGCTGTTGCGTTGGTTAAGGGAAGATGACAGGCTAGGTTTAATCCTGTTAGAGGATTTGGGATTGGAATTGCCGATGGTGTTTCGGCGTTCTGTGTACTTAGGCGATCGCATGGAAGTGCGCGTTACCCACGTCGATCCCCGCCAAGATGCGATCAAGTTCCAAGAAACAGTCGATCGGGCGGCGCAAACAGCAGTTAGTTAAAAACTAAACATTAAAAATTTAAAAATTAATCATCAGTCTACTACCGAACAGAATCGGAAAAGTAACTTTTCCGATTCTACATCCAGTCGGTGATACTGAGCTCGGAGCCAAGTTGCGATGATTCTTGAGAGGTAGTAATAAAAAACTCTACCTGAACAAAGCCTAGCTCTATCAAATCTCCATCGCGAAGGTTGCGACGCTCCAAAGTTGCTAAGGGGCGATTGTTTACTTTGCTACCATTTCTACTACCGATATCTGTAATGTGAAAATCCTGACCTCTTTCGTGCCCAAGTACAGCGTGCTGGCGCGAAACGCAGCGGTCTGGAATCGCGATCGAGCAGTTCGATCGCCTACCGATTAACCAACTAGAAGCACTGTCCACCACTCGAACCACTTGACCTTCTGTAATATTTGTCACTAGGAAAGTTGCGTGTTCCGTGCAGATCGCCTGGATGTAAAAAGGAGTGATTTCGCAGCGTTTCGGTGCGTTCAATATTGGCTCAATAATCGTTGTTACCTTATCGACATCGTGGTTGCAGTTAGCAAACAAAGAGCGTAAGAAGCAGGTGTTCTGCTCCAAAAACTTCAAAGCTCGATCGGTGGAGCTACCGGGTTTACTTAGGTTTTTCATACACCGTTTTCTGAACGATTCTGTGCAAAAACATCAAATTTGAAGATATATACTTCACAACCGTAACGAAAGCCCTAATCAGCTTGAGCTATGCGCGATCGTTCCAGTTAAAATTCATGTGCGAATAGTATTAATAGACATCTACTACATATCAAGAGCATTAACAACCACTTGATTACCTAACTTTACTAAAACTTCATATAAGTGGCTAAATTTAGCCACTTATATGAAGTTTTAGACAA
>NZ_JACJUP010000207.1:0-7774 GCF_014748295.1 Planktothrix sp. FACHB-1355
TCTGACCAGAGGGGATGGTTTTTTGTGATAATATGACGTTCCACTAGCTTCATGTTGTAATTATACTGTGAAAAGAGCTTTCTCAAAAACTCCCTCGCCAAAAATTGCTCATTATTGGTATTTAGCTATCAAAATGACTAAGATTGAGCAGAATTAGCTAGATTTTTGGCAACTGTATTTACCCCCAAAGAAAGATTTATGACGGCAGAGCAGCAAAGGAAAAACGGAACAAAATGCGCCTTATTTTCCCTATTTCCTCGTCCCATTACCTGGATGTTGCCTTGGACGTTCTTACTGTTCCCTTCGTTGATAATGGCGCAGATTGTCCCCGATAGCAGCCTGCCAGTCAACTCCGTGGTTACCCCTAACGGCGATACTAACACTATTACTGGCGGAACCAGAGCGGGTGATAACCTATTCCACAGCTTTCAGCAATTTTCTATACCCACCAACGGTACTGCCTTTTTCGATAACCCTGTAGATATCCGCAACATCATCACCAGGGTGACGGGTAGTTCAATTTCCCGAATTGACGGCTTGCTGCAAACTAATCCGAACGGTGTCGCCAACTTCTTCTTCCTCAATCCCAACGGCATTATTTTTGGGCCAAATGCGCGTCTGGACATCAATGGCTCATTTTTGGCGAGTACGGCGCGTAGCATCAAATTTGCCGACGGTAGCGAGTTAGGTACTAGCGTGGGACAAACTCCAGCTTTGCTGACAGTCAGCGTACCGATCGGCTTGCAATTCGCTCAAAACTCAGGCAGCATTACTGTACAGGGGAAAGGTGGCGTTCCAAATGCAGAGACTGGAAGTTTCGAGGGAGAATTGTATAATCCCTTACAAGTAAAACCGGGGAATACCCTCGCGCTGGTTGGCGGACAGGTGCAGTTAGATGGAGGGATTTTACAAGCGCCGGGAGGTCGAGTAGAATTGAGTGCGATCGCCTCCGGAACAGTCACATTAAATTCTGATTTAAGCTTAAAATTACCTGACACTACAACAAGCGAAACACCAATAGAGTTTAGCGATATTTTAATAAATAATGGTTCGGGAATTAATGTAATTTCCGATCGAGGCGGCAGCATTACCATCAACGCTCGCAATATAGATATTCTAGGCAATAATCTCCTCACTGGTGGAACAAGCAGAAATTCAGGTGTCGCCAAAGATAAATCGGGAGATATTTCCCTGAATGCGACCGGGACAGTCACGATATCTGCCAGCCGAATTGAAAACAACATCAATTTCAGTAGCAAAGGAGATGGCGGTAGCATTAACATCAAAGGGAGCGGTTCCCTGATTGTGAAAGATCATGGACAAATCGATACTGGCAACAATGGCGAAGGGGATGCCGGAAATATAATTGTACAGGTTGATAATGTCAATATAGATAACGCTAGGATATCGAGCAGTAACTATGGTGGTGGGAAGGCTGGATTCCTAGAGATTTATGCTAGCGATCGCATAAATATTGCGGATACTAATATTTCTAGCGATGCCTATGCAAACGATAATGCCAACAATACTTCTGTTCGTGGGGGAGCAGCAGGATATATTTTTATAACTGCTAAAAATTCGATCGCGATTGCAAACACCAAGCTCAAAGCAGAAAATTACTCTGGAATTGCCGAGAATAATCTATCTTCAAGCAATAATAATGACGAGGATTTTGAACAGCCAGGTTTTATTTATATGTTTGCTGGCTCGATCTCGCTATCAAATGAAGTTCTACTAAGTACTCAAACTTTTGGCAAGGGTACTGGCGGTAACATTGTGATTTTCTCGGACTCATTTTCCCTCACAGGTGGCTCGCGATTGGAAGCGACAACTTCTGGTTCTGGAAACGCAGGCAATATTACCGTAAATTCAACCGATAGCATCACAATTTCTGGTATAAGTCCATTCCAAGTAATTGAGAATACTTTTGAAGGCGGAAAATCTAGCGGTTTGTTTACCGATACCAATGAATCGATCGAAGGAAACAGCGGTAATGGCGGTAATATTGAAATCCAAACTGGCAAGTTAACAATATCAGATGCAGGGGTTTTGAGTGCCCGCTCGAAAAGTAATGGCAATGGAGGGAATATAAACATCTCTGCTAATTCTGTCACGATAACAGGTGGCGGACAAATTCTCACCATAACCTCCAACACTGGTACTGCTGGTAACATCAATATCAATGCTGATGACAGCGTTAATATTTCTGGCTTCGATCCAAATTATGTCGATCGACTTACTAAAGCACAGGAAGTATTGGAGGATGAAAAAACAGCCAAAAACAGTTTCGATCCCAATGGTCAAGCTAGCAGCTTGCAAGCCAGCACCTTTGGAAAAGGAGAAGCTGGAAACGTGACAGTTGACGCTGGCAATACCGTCACGCTTGCAGATAGCAGCAGCATCAACAGTTCTACTTCTGGACAAGGAAAAGCTGGAAGCGTATCTGTAAAGGCAGGCGATACAGTTTCGATCGCAAATAGCTCCATTTACACCGGCTCCAGCCCTCAAGAAATAGAAAATAAAAATGGCTCCGGTAATGGCGGTACAATTACAATCGAAGGCAGAGCAGTAGCTTTGAGCAAAACTCGGCTGGCAAGCTACACCTTTGGAGAAGGAAAAGCTGGCAATGTAGAGATTCAAGCTCAAACTTTTTCCTTGACAGATAGTTCGCTTGATGCAGGCAGCTTTGGAACAGGAGACGCCGGCAACATCATTATAAATATTGATGGCCCTGTAGAAATCACAGGTAATAGCACGAGAATCTATAGCGATTCCAACAATGAGGGTAATGGCGGCATCATTGATATTACAGCTCAATCCCTTTCCTTAAGTGATGGTGCAAGATTGACAACTGAATCAAATGTGCTTGGAAAAGCTGGAGACACAATAGTAAAAGTCAGCAATCTCCAGCTTGACAGCGCAACTATCTCCGCCGACACCAAATCGGGTCAAGGTGGAAACATTACCTTACAAGTAGAAGACTTATTGCTGATGCGAAACAAAAGTGAAATCACCGCCACCTCCGCAGGTAGCGGAGATATCCGTGGTGATGGCGGCAATATTACAATTAACACCAGCAACCTCGTCGGCTTGGCAAATAGCGACATCTTTGCCAACTCTAACAACGGCAGAGGCGGCTACATTCAAATCAACGCTAGGGGAGTTTTTGGCATAGCGCGACGGGAAGCACAAAGCGATACTACCAGCGATATCACCGCCAAATCCGAACAAGACCCCTCCTTGAACGGAGAAGTGACGATTAATACCCCCGATGTCGATCCCAGTCAGGGGTTAGTCGAGTTGTCATCTGATGTTGTCGATACGGAAAATCAAGTTGCCCAAAGTTGTCCCCGCACTCAAGGAAATCAATTTGTTGTTACCGGACGGGGAGGTTTGCCACCAAATCCCAAGAGTTATCTTAACAGCGAGGGCGTTTGGGTAGATCTGCGAACTGGGGAGAGCGAGAATGGGAGAGTGGGAGAGCGAGGAAATGGGGTAGCGGGGGAGCGGAGAAGCGGAAGTATTGATATTTTTCCTCTTTCCTCGATCTCTCTCTCTGACCAAATTGTCGAAGCCCAAGGATGGATGAGAACCGCCGATGGCAAAATAGTACTGACTGCCCAAGTGCCTGTTGCCACGCCTAACAGTCCTGCGTTAACAACACCTGGCTGTAAATAATATGGTCTTTTGAGCTTTCAATTTTAAATATTTTTGCCAAAATTGTGAAAACTCAAAAAAAATCGATATTTCAACTTCATCGTCAAATTAATTAAGTAAAATTCATGCTTAGACGTTTCCATTTTCTGTTGTTTGGTTTATTTATATTGTCGCTGGCTATCAGCGTATCTTTACCAGCAATTTCAACTGAAAGTAATGGTTATTTAAACCAGGAAAACAAATCAGTAGAGAGTTTAGTTAATTCTGCCAATGATGGCGGCAAGGCAGAGAATTTGCTGGAACAAGGCAAACAATTTTACCAAGCGGGACAATTTAGCAACGCTGCCCAAGCTTGGCAGTCAGCCGCATCAAATTTTGCAGATCTAAAGGATACGCTAAATCAAGCAAGGGCATCGACAATGCTGTCGTTAGCTCTTCAGCAACTCGGACAGTGGCAGTCAGCAAAAGAAGCCATATCAAAAAGTCTCAATCTCCTCAATAATTCACAAGCCAAAAATCAAAACTCAGCACTGATTTTAGCTCAAGCATTAAACGCCAAAGGGAATTTGGAATTGGCGCTGGGAAATGCGGAAGAAGCTTTGGCTATTTGGCAACAAGCTGCTGCTACTTACACTAAAGGAGGCGATCGCGCAGGTGCGATCGGTAGCCTGATTAACCAAACTCAAGCAATGCAGAGTTTGGGCTTGTATCGTCGTGCTTCCACTACCTTACAAGAGGTGGAGCAAACCCTCCAAAAAGAGCCAGACTCCCTGCTCAAATCCATAGGATTGCGGAGTTTGGGTAACGCCCTCAGACAAGTCGGGGATTTAAAACGCTCCCGCGAAATATTGCAACAAAGTTTGGAGATTGCCAAAAGATTGCAATCCACGCCAGACATCGGCGAAACGCTACTGAGTTTGGGCAATACATCTCGCATCCAGCAAGACGCAGCAGCGGCGCTAAAGTTTTATCGAGAAACTGCTAGTACATCTACTTCCGAGCTTACGCAAGTACAGGCTCGACTCAATGAACTAAGCCTTTTGCTGGAGCAAAAGCGTTTAGAAGATGCCAAAAGTTTGTTTGGGCAAATTCAGTCGCAGGTGAGTAATTTACCAGCGACGCGAGCGGGTATCTATGCCAGGATTAACTTAGCTCAAAGTATGAAAAATTTGTTAAATAAAAATGATTTGCCGGATGCGATCGACAACGGCAAACTGACCAAAGATATGGCACAGTTGTTAGTAACATCTGTCCAACAAGCGGAAAGCCTCAAAGACGCACGAGCAAAAAGTTACGCTCTCGGCAATCTGGGCAGTTTGTATAGAGAAAATCAACAATGGTCAGATGCAAAAGAATTGACAGAGGAAGCTTTATCGATCGCGCAGGCGATTAATGCCGGGGATATTGCTTACCAGTGGCAATGGCAATTGGGACGACTGCTGCAAAAGGAAGGAAAAATAAAAGATGCGATCGCCGCCTACACCGAAGCAGTCAACACCTTACAATCCTTACGGAGCGACTTAGTAGCGATCAATCAAGACGTACAGTTCTCCTTCCGAGATAGCGTCGAACCAGTTTACCGAGAGTTAGTAGGACTGCTTTTACAACCGGACAACCAAAGCCAGGAAACCACAATTCAAAATCGCATCATGCAAGCCCGTAGCGTCATAGAATCTCTACAACTGGCAGAATTGGACAACTTCTTTCGGGAATCTTGTTTAGACAGCAAACCAGTACAGATCGATCGAATCGATCGCACTGCCGCAGTCATTTATCCGATTATTTTGGCAGACAGATTAGAGGTAATTCTCAGCATACCGGGGCAACCCTTGCGCCACTACGCGACAGCAATGCCAAATGACAAAGTGGAAAGCTCTATAGACCAGCTGCGCCAATCTCTCAGCCCGGTTGCTTCTACCTCGCAGCGTTTGCGCCTTTCTCAACAATTCTACGATTGGTTGATTCGTCCGGCGGAGGCAGATTTAGCCAAAAACGGAATTCAAACTTTGGTGTTCGTACCCGATGGCTTGATGCGTAATCTGCCGATGGCAGTCCTCTACGACGGTAATCAGTTTTTGGTGGAGAAGTACCGCATCGCCGTCACTCCAGGACTGCAACTGCTAGAGCCCAAAGCTTTGATGCAGCGCTCCTTCCGGGTGCTAACTGCTGGACTGACAGAAGCTCGTCAAAACTTTTCGGCGCTACCTGCGGTAAAAACGGAATTGAGCCAAATCAGTGCGGAAGTGCCAAGTACTGTACTCTTAAATGGGCAGTTTACCAGCAACGGCCTCCAAAAAGAGATTAAGGAAACAGCTTTCCCGGTCGTTCACTTGGCAACTCACGGTCAGTTTAGTTCCAATGCTGAGGAAACTTTTATTCTCACCTGGGATAATAAAATCAACGTCAAAGAGTTTGATGAATTACTGGAAGTAAGATTGAAAGGCGAACCGAAACCGATCGAATTGCTGGTTCTGAGTGCCTGCCAAACCGCGACAGGAGATAAACGAGCTGCCTTGGGACTGGCGGGAATCGCCGTGCGGTCTGGGGCAAGGAGTACGATCGCCTCTTTGTGGTCGGTCAACGACGCCGCCACTTCCGAGTTGATGGCTCAATTCTATCGAGAGTTATCTCAAACAGGGATTAGTAAAGCCGAAGCTCTCCGCCGCGCTCAGCTAAATCTGCTCAAAAATACCGCTTACAAGCATCCCTTTTATTGGGCACCCTTCGTGCTGGTGGGAAATTGGCTCTAGAGCTAATATACTATGTTTGAAAGTAACATCGTATTAGGTAAAATCACTAAATTTATGGGGTTATAGCGGCGGGTGTTGCGAAGAAGCTATCGATCGAAAGCTGGATTTATCCACTCAAGCCGCCCCTAAGCTCAGGCTGGGTGAGTCAGTCCTGAGAAAATAATCAGAAAAGCTGAGATTCTACTAAATATGCGAAACCAGAGTTTAGCTTTTAAAGTCAATTGACTGGGATGCAATTTTACCGAATATGAATGTGATTAAGTTACCCTTAACTCTCAGCACCCTGCTGGTGGCTGTAGGTTTACAAACCGCGATCGTTCCCAGTTCGCCAGCCAGGTTAGAGGCGCAGTCCGATCGGCCCACCATAACCCAAACATCCGCCAACAGCTGGGTAGTCAGTCAAACATACGTACCCCCGAACCGACAGGCACCGAGTACAACTGTGGGAGGGGCAACGCGGGGAAAATGCGTGGAGTCGGCAGAGTCTCTGAGAGCTTTGATGCCTTCTAATAACTTGTCATTGACGACCGCAGAGTATCCGACACTATATTGGTATATTCCTCGATCCACAGCAAAGGCATTGAAATTCGAGCTGCGAGATGCCAATGAGAATACGTTGTGGACAAAAACTTTTACAATTCCTGCTACTTCGGGTATTATCAGCTTTACCCTACCCAAAAGTGAATTACCGCCTTTAATAGTGGGCAAATCTTATCATTGGTATTTCAAAATGCTTTGTCTTGATGGTAATTCAACAGATCAAAGTGGGAATGCTATTGTAGACGGATGGATCGAGCGAACTGAACCCAGCCCAACTTTGGTGAAGGATCTGGAGAAGGCGACACCGAGCGATCGACCGGCCTTATATGCAGCAGCAGGCATTTGGCAGGACTCGCTCACAACCTTAGTTGAGCTACGCCGCGAAAATCCTGACGACTCTACGCTGGCACGTCAGTGGGAAAAACTCCTCAAGTCAGCCGGACTAGATCCCGTAGTCGAAAAGCCCCTGGTTGATTGCTGCACAGCCAACAGGTGATTGGTAAAGGTCAAAAGTCAATTGTACAAGCCAATTGCCAATTACCGATTAGCAAAGTGGTAGGTTTATGTGGTCTAAGCTGAAACGGCAAATTTGGGAATGGCGCGGAGTATTAATTACAGCTCCAAGTGTGGCTGGATTAATAATACTTTTGCGCTTTGCCGGATTTTTGCAGCTATTGGAATGGTCGGCTTACGATCAATTTATTCGCCTCCGTCCCCAGGAGCAACCAGACGATCGCATTGTGATTGTCGGAATTACCGAGACAGACCTAAAAACATTAAAGCAGTGGCCAATTCCCGATCGAGTCCTAACTAAATTACTCAATAAA
>NZ_JACJUP010000208.1:0-7816 GCF_014748295.1 Planktothrix sp. FACHB-1355
TACTGGTTTCCAGAGCAGCTGCCGGTTTGGTAGTCGAACTTTTCAGCACTGAAGTCCCAGAAATAGAAGATGAAGTAGTCCGCATCGTTGCAGTAGCACGGGAAGCCAACCCACCCTCCCGTTCTCTTGGCCCGCGTACTAAAATAGCTGTCGATACTTTAGAGCGAGATGTAGATCCCGTAGGTGCTTGTATTGGGGCGCGGGGCTCCCGCATTCAAGTAGTCGTAAACGAATTGCGGGGAGAAAAAATCGACGTCATCAGATGGTCGCCAGACCCCGCCACATATATTGCTAATGCCCTCAGTCCAGCTAGAGTAGAAGAAGTGCGACTGGTAAATCCAGAAGCTCGTCAAGCTCATGTTTTGGTCACTGAAGATCAGCTGAGTCTAGCGATCGGCAAAGAAGGGCAAAATGTGCGTCTGGCCGCCCGCCTCACCGGATGGAAAATAGACATCAAAGACGCAGCGAAGTACGATGCCGCAGCTGAAGACCGAAAAATAGCAGAAGCTATCGCTCAGGCAGAAGAATTAGAGCGCGAGCGAGAGGAAGACGACACCATCGAAAAATACAATTTGGATGAAGTCGAAGAAGATGTTGACTTAGATGAATAAACTCTCTTGGATGCTTTGACGAGGAAGATAGAGTGTGGAACCCAATTATCGACGTTGTATCAGTTGTCGTCGGGTAGCGCCCAAACAAGCTTTCTGGCGCATTGTCAGAGTCTATCCATCCAGGCAGGTAGAATTAGATCGGGGGGAAGGTCGATCGGCCTATCTTTGTCCGACTCAGAGTTGCTTGCAAGCAGCTCAGAAAAAAAATCGTCTGGGGAACGCGCTCAAAACAGCAGTGCCCCCAGAAATATACCAAGCCTTGTGGCAACATTTATCTAACCACCAGGCGTCAATCAACTCAAAACCTCGCGAGCGGATCGCATCGGATTCCGAACCGGATGCAGGCCAGAATTGCACTCGCTGCCACTCTGGCTTCCATCGGGGCACGGCAAACCCTAACAGCGCCGAACAGCAAGGTGAGTGCCAAAATAGTAAATAGGTGCTTGTTAAAGTAGCCAAGGATAAATTTGCAAACAAAACCGTCCACAGTTGCTGAAAAATTTGTGCCAGATTACAACTAACAACATTGGCAATGCGGATCGTACCGGGCTCCGGTAACACACGATCTGCTTCATGGAGTAGATATCGGCCAGACCGAATCAATTACCCCATGAGTTCTCCCGCCAACACATCAAAAGTTGCAATTCATAAATTCTTCGGCGAAAGCCAAGCGGCGAAACTGCATCTGTTTTCCTTGATTGCTTTCCAACCAGTTGCAACTCCCACAAAGGAGGCAGCATACCAATGATGTAGATATCTTAGAACAGTAGGTCATCAGAGACCGCTGGTATGAGTCAAGGGGAAAGCGTGGATGAACAACGGCAAAGTCAGAATTTACGATTTATCACGGGAACTTAATTTGGACAATAAGGATATTCTTGCAATTTGCGATCAGCTGCGGATTCCAGTCAAAAGTCACAGCAGCACTATTACCGACGAGTCCGCAGAACGCATTCGCACAGTTGCGGAGAAATATGCAGCCCAGCATACATCTCCCAGCAAATCGGCTCCATCTCACAATAAGACACACTCACAATCACCGCCATCGGGCCCAAAGCCCAATGCCCCAAAAAAACAGCAGATTTTGGGAATTCGCCAACATCAGGAGCGTCCTGCTGTTAACCCTCCGAAACAATTGGGAGCGCCCGTTGCTATCCCGCCCCAACCGCCAGTAAGTCAGCCAACGTCTTTATCTATGAAGCCGTCGGCACCTACTCGACCAGTACGCCCCAGCCAAAATCAGGAAGTTGTAGCGAACGACAAAGGCACACCCTTAAAGGTTCAGCAAATACAGCAAGTTCAGCAAGTTCCCCCTTCTCGTCCCGCACCAGAACAACCTAAGCTTACCGAACCTCCATCGAGACCAGTCGCCTCGCCACCCAACCGTCAGGCTAACCAAAACCAAACAGACCAACCTGTTAAGAAAAAGCCTAAGCCAGCCGCAACTGGGCAGCAGCCTGTCGAGAAAAAGGTAGAGGGAAGGGAAGATAAGCGGGAAGATAAAAGACAAGAGAAAAGAGAAGAGAGAAAGCAATCACTTCAGGAGTCGAAGCCTAACCGCACAACTGCACCACCAGCGCCACCCTTACCAGAACTACAGCGGCCCAAACCGGTGGTCAAACCGAATCCACCTAGCCGCCCCATCCGTCCTGCCGCATCTGAAGAAGCAGATCTCAGAGGAGATACAGCCGCAGAAGGTGAGGAAATAGAAGAAACGACAGCTTTGTCAGAGCAGGAACTGAAGCGACCGCAACCTCCCAGACCACCTAAAAAAGCGAAAAACTGGGAAGAGGAAGAAGAAGATTTGCCCAGCAAAGCGGCCAAAGTTAAAGGAGCTGGGAAACGCAGCAAGCAGGCACTTTTTGATGAGGATGAGGTTGATTTCGATGAAAGCGACCTCGAAGTTTTGCCTCCCACAATTCAAGTCAGTCTTTCAGTCGCTCGCCCGCCGAAGCCAAAAGCACCTCGATCGGCACCAGCAACCGCAGCAGCCCAAGCCGCTACAAAGCGTCAAAAGGAAGCTCCTTCCCGCGATGGTAACGCTGCTAAAGCAGCTCGCAACCGAGGTCGAGAAGAGTCCGCAGTCGATCGTCCTCAGAAGCTAGTTTTAATCGGTAGCATGACCGTGCAAGAGCTCGCGCAAGCTCTGGGAGTACCGGACACGGAAATTGTCAAGCGGCTGTTCTTTAAAGGTATGGCCGTTACCATTACTCAAAGCCTTGATGTCCCCACGGTGACTATGCTGGCCAACGATCTGGGTGTGGACGTGGAAACCGCCCAGAAGGAAGCTGAAGCGAGCAAAGGTAGCGAGATGATTGATGTGGAAGATCTGGATCATCTTCAGCGTCGTCCGCCTGTCGTCACAATCATGGGTCACGTAGACCACGGTAAAACTACTCTGTTGGATGCTATCCGCGAAAGCAAGGTGGCTCAGGGGGAAGCAGGCGGTATTACCCAGCATATCGGTGCTTATCATGTAGACGTACAGCACGATGGCAACACTCAGCAGGTAGTATTTCTGGATACGCCCGGTCACGAAGCATTTACCGCTATGCGAGCGCGTGGGGCAAGAGTTACAGATATCGCCGTACTGGTAGTAGCCGCAGATGATGGTGTCCAACCTCAGACGATCGAAGCGATCAGCCACGCTAAAGCCGCAGAAGTACCCATTGTCGTAGCAATTAACAAAATCGACAAACCAGACGCACAACCCGATCGCGTCAAGCAAGAACTGACGGAATTCGCTTTGGTACCAGAAGAATGGGGCGGCGAGACGATTATGGTTAGCGTCAGCGCAATGCAAAAACAAAACCTGGATTCCCTCCTGGAAATGATTCTCCTGGTAGCAGAAGTTGACGAACATCTCGTGGCCAACCCGAATCGCTCGGCCAAAGGAACGGTAATTGAAGCCAATTTGGATAAGTCAAGAGGCCCGGTTGCTACTTTGTTAGTGCAAAACGGTACTCTGCGAGTGGGTGATATCCTCGTAGCCGGTTCTGCCTTCGGTAAGGTGCGGGCGATGATCGACGATCGAGGCAATCGCGTGGAAGCCGCAAGTCCATCGTTTGCGGTGGAAGTATTGGGACTGAGCGAAGTTCCCGCCGCAGGCGATGAGTTCGACGTGTTCCAAGATGAAAAGAAAGCGCGTGCGCTTGCTCAAGAACGTGCCGAACAACAGCGACAATCTCGCCTGATGCGCGGAGTTACCCTCACAACCCTCTCGGCGAAAGCTCAAGAAGGCGAACTCAAGGAACTCAACCTCATCCTCAAAGCAGATGTTCAAGGTTCGGCAGAAGCAATTGTCGGCTCTCTGCAACAGCTGCCCCAGAATCAGGTGCAAATCCGTATCCTGCTAGCTGCCCCTGGCGAAATCACTCAAACAGACGTAGACTTGGCAGCAGCCAGCAACGCCGTCATCGTTGGTTTCAATACCACCTTGGCCAGCGGAGCCCGTCAAGCAGCCGACCAAGCGGGTGTAGATGTGCGCGAATACAACATCATCTACAAACTCCTGGAAGACATTCAAGGAGCGATGGAAGGCTTGCTGGAACCAGAATTGGTAGAAGAAGCTTTGGGCGAAGCGGAAGTACGTGCTGTCTTCCCAGTCGGTCGAGGGGCTGTCGCCGGTTGTTACATCATATCCGGCAAGGCGGTTCGCAACTGTAAAGTGCGCGTGCGCCGAGGCGGTCAGGTGATTTATGAAGGTACTCTCGATTCCCTCAAACGGATGAAAGAAGATGCCAAAGAAGTCAACGCCGGCTTTGAATGCGGTATCGGCATCGATAAGTTCAACGATTGGTCTGTGGGCGACCGAATTGAAGCGTTCAAGATGGTCACCAAGCGCCGTACTCTCACTCCTAGTTAATCAATTTTGGATTTTGGATTTAATCCAAAATCCAAAATCTCAAATCTCAAATCCCTATGCGTTCATTCTGGTCAGAACCTTTTTTGTGGATTCACCTTGCTGGATTGGCGGCTCTTCCCATATTGCTGGTGCTTTGCTGGCTGGGATTGGCAGTCGGAGATCCAATTCTCCCTGTTTGGCTGGAGCTGTTATTAATAGTAGTGGTGGGAATTGCTCCTGTTTTGTGGATGCAGTTATTCCGCCACTTTAATATATTCAGCATTTTAATTCTCGCCCTGAAGCCAGAGAAGCTAACTCAAGAGCAACGAAAAATCTTGAGTTTGTTTAAAAAGCCCTTGCAGCGAGTCTTGGCAATAGCAGCACCGATTCTTTTAGTTGCCATTCTATGGCAACTTTACCGTGCTGCTCCCATTGCAGCCCCCTTTGCGCCTTTTCCGCCAGAATGGCGTTTCGCTGGGTTGTTACTGGCAGCAGCAGCATTTCTTTTGTGCAATTTGTTCTTGCAGGTACCCATTAGCGTTCTGGCAGTCCTTATGACCAGCGAATCGGCATTTGCGGCTACAGAACCCTATCCTTTAGAAAAGATTCGCCAAGACTTTACAATTCCTGGTTGGCAAGTAAATCAAATTTTGCCATTCATTAATGTTCAGGAAAAACAGTCGTCCTCAGCTTCAGCGCCCATAATAGAAGATGCGGGTTCTAAACCCTCAAATTCCTCAAACTCAATTTAGATGTTCTTGGGGTGCCTATGGCCACTTATCCTGCTTCATCCTCTAGGGAATTTCTCGAAGATAGCCAAATCTGGGCTAATCTCAAAATGGCGATCGCTTCTAGCTCCGGCTTTCAAAGCTGGCAAATGGAACGCCAGCAAGTAGACGATCGCTACCAGGATACCAGTCTGGATTATCGAGTACAGCGTTATTTGCGCGAAACTCTTGAAACTTTAGCGTACTGATTCGGTTGCTTTTTTGTCTAACCGATCGGTAAGTTTTCTGCAAGTTCACTCACTTAAGCGAGTGGGCAATTTATCTATATATTTAAGCGATCGCAGAGGGATCTGCGATTTAATTGTATATTTGCCAAATATAAAGATTTTTGTCAACGCGATCGCTCCTTGGATCTTGTAGTTTGGTTTAAGGACGGCAAACTCTCATCTGGTAGTTTGGCTTGCGTACAAGCAAGTCTAACTTCACACTTTTGGGAATGCGGTCGCATATTCCTGATTGCAGTGCTTTGCGTTCATTTCCGATCGCCTTAAAACGGCACGATTTTAGCTATAGCTACTTGCCTAAATTGCACCATTTATGATAAGTGAAGTTTCAGCTTCTGTTCGCTAACCGTGCAAGCTGGACACATATTCCAAGCGGAACTTGGCAAGTGAGGAACTTGTCCTCAGATGTGGCTCAACTTTGAAACTGACAGCTATTTCAACGATCGGCAACGAACATCGTATTATCGCTAAAACTACAGGAAATGAATACACAATCATCTTCCGATCTCGATCGAGTCCATAAAGCCAAACGCATCCCATCTGCTCTAACCCTTGGACTAGCAGCTTTGCTACTTTCTGCTTATGATAGCCCAATATCTCAATCGGCTTGGGCTAGTATAAAACCAGCACCTGTACAAATAGCTCAAACACCAATTACTGGTAATATTATTTACGTCAACCCAAAAATGGGTAATGACAGCACTGGCGCTGGAAACACCGAAGTAACCGCTTATAAAACGATTACTTTCGCTCTCAAACAAGCGCAACCAGGCACTACTATTCAGCTAGCACCTGGTTCCTACACAGCTGACAGCGGCGAAGTTTTTCCACTGACTATCAAACGTGGCGTTATTCTACGCGGTGACGAATCCAACAAAGGTCAGGGCATAGTTATTATCGGTGGTGGTCAGTACATCAGCCCGACATTTTCGCGTCAAGACGTTACCATAATTGCCGAACCAGATAGTCAAATTAGAGGTTTGACGATTACCAATCCCAATAAACGCGGTACAGGAGTATGGGTAGAATCGACCAATCCCACGATCGGCAACAATACCTTCAGCGATAGTAAAAGAGAAGGCGTTTTTGTCACCGGTAACGGTACACCCAAGATTGAAAATAATTTGTTTACTCGCAACGACGGTAACGGTATCTCTGTCGCTAAGTCCGCCGCAGGTGAAATTCGCGGTAATCTATTTGTAAGTACCGGCTTTGGGATTGCGATCGGCGGTACAGCATCGCCTTTAGTTACAGAAAATCGCATTCTCCAAAATACCGACGGAATTTATATCAACGATTCAGCCCGCCCGGTGCTGCGTAACAATCTGATTCAGAGCAATACACGAGATGGTGTAGTTGTCACCATCAACGCTCAACCGGATTTGGGAACTGCAAGTAACCCCGGCAATAATATTATCCGCAACAACGGTAAACTCGACCTCCACAACGCCACCGCCAGCAACACTATAGTTGCTGTCGGTAACAATATTAATCGCAGCCGCATTTCCGGTCGCGTCGATTTTGTTGCCGCTGAAGTAAAGCCACCAGCAGGGGGCGGTTCTTCTACTTTTGCAGATATCGAAGGTCACTGGGCTAAACCTTATATTGAAGCCCTTGCTGCCAAAGGTATCATTGCTGGATTTGCCGATGGTACTTTTCGCCCCCGCGAAGCAGTTAACCGTGCCCAGTTTGCCGTCATTGTCAACAAAGCCTTTTCCCCTGCACCTACTCGCCCCAGTATGAACTTTACTGATGTGGCCAGAAATTTTTGGGGCTTTGAAGCTATTCAAGCTGCTTACCGGGGTGGTTTTCTGTCTGGATATGAAGGTCGCGTCTTTAGACCTCAACAAGAAATTACCAGAGTTCAAGCGCTCGTTTCTCTTGCCAGCGGTCTAAAACTGCCTCCAGGAGATACAAACTTGCTTTCTCTGTTCAAAGATGCTGCCCAAATTCCTAATTACGCCGGCCCAGCAGTCGCAGCAGCAACCCAACAGAAGCTAGTTGTCAACTATCCTCAACAGAATTTATTAAATCCCAATCAAGTTGCAACTCGTGCAGATGTTGCAGCTTTTGTTTACCAAGCTCTCGTCAATTCCGGACGGGCGGAAGCGATTCCTTCCCCTTACATCATTGGAGGTACGCCAGAGGCGAATCGGTTACCGTAAAGAATTTTCGACTTTTTCAAGCAAGCTCAAAATGTTAAAAGCCAGTTTTCCTGATTAGGAAGACTGGCTTTTAACATGACTTTAAAATTTTGTCAATATTTTTTTATGTTTAGGGCCTTTAGGTTTGCTGACCCCATTTGAATGTCATTTGAGAGTTTTATGTTCAGGGTCTATATATTGGCTG
>NZ_JACJUP010000209.1:0-7756 GCF_014748295.1 Planktothrix sp. FACHB-1355
AGGTATGTTGTTGCGCTTTAGCGCTAAAGATTGAGTAGGGTGGGTCAAAACCATAAAATTTAAACTTCCTCGCCTAAAATTAGGCTATCTGACCCACCATACAGACTGGACACTAAACCAAGTCAGCAATTAACCAAACATCTGCGTTCATCTGCATTTAAAAATATTCAAAATAAACTTTTCTGATAGACTGTAAATGCCTGAAAATAAACTCAGTAATTTAAATTCACTCATGACATCTACTACTTCCCAGGTTTATCCAGTCATTTGGCAAGATGACCGCGTTTTACTCATCGAGCAAAATCGCTTACCGAACGAGTACACCTTTGTGGAAATTAAATGCTGCGACGATATGGCGCACGCAATTAAAACGATGATTGTGCGCGGCGCACCAGCTATCGGTGTTGCAGCAGCTTACGGAATGTATCTGGGTGCAAGGGATATTCAAACGGAAAGCCGCGATGAGTTTTTGAATGAGTTGGAAAAAATTGGCAAAACGTTGGGGCAAACTCGTCCGACTGCTGTGAATTTGTTTTGGGCAATTCAACGAATGTTAAATACTGCTCGTAAAACTTTAGGCCCTGTAGAATATCTGAAAACTGTTTTGTTAGAAACGGCGAAAACTATCAACGCGGAAGATATCCAAACTTGTCAGGCGATAGGCGATAAAGGTTTAGAAGTTTTACCGAAAAATCCGGAAAAATTAACGCTTCTCACTCATTGCAATGCCGGTGCTTTGGCAACTGCTGGCTACGGTACGGCTTTGGGTGTGGTGCGTTCTGCTTGGACGGCGGGACGTTTGGCAAGAGTTTATGCCGATGAAACTCGTCCTCGTTTACAAGGTGCGAAACTAACAGCTTGGGAATGCGTGCAAGAAGGTATTCCGGTGACTTTAATTACGGATAATATGGCGGCGCATTGTATGCAGCGCGGTTTGATTCATGCGGTAGTTGTTGGTGCCGATCGAATTGCTGCTAATGGGGATACTGCTAATAAAATAGGTACTTATAGTTTAGCACTTGTGGCAAAAGCACACAAGGTTCCTTTCTTTGTGGCTGCACCTCTTTCTACAATCGATTTTTCGATTGGCGATGGGAGTCAAATTCCGATTGAAGAACGCGACCCCGTAGAAATTTACCAAGTAGGAAATACCAGGCTAACAGCAGAGGGAGTAGAATTTTATAATCCCGCTTTTGATGTGACGCCTGCGGAGTTAATTGCCGCCATTATTACTGAGTATGGCGCGGTAGTTCCATCTGAGTTACAACAGTTTCAGACCAAACAAGTAGTTTAGAATATGGTTGTACGATCCTGAGTAGGGTGGGCATTGCCCACCAATTATCTATATATGGTAAATTTTGATGAAAGTCAGAGTCAAATTGCTGCATTTACTCCAGAAAAAACAAAACCGACGCGGTTGCAAAAACTTTGTGTTGGGTTTGATTTTTATTGCTACTATTTTATTTAGCGGTGTTTTGCCGAATCTTGTCAAACCCGCTGTTAGTCAAGAAACTAAAAATATTGTAATTTCTCCTCTGAAATTACCCAATCAGAATAAACAAGATATAACCGAACCGCCGAAGAACCTTGGTGAAGCGCTGCTGCAACAAGTAGCCCTATGTGTAGCGGCTAAATTTCCCAATCCACGCCAAACTTCAGTGGAATTATTGCAAGCAGCGTCTACGCAATGTGTCTTTCAAGTTGTCATTTTAGCACCTGATGGTAGCGTTCGTCAAGATGCGAGCGATCGCCTCACTACTTTAGTCGAAGCTACTGGTGTAAGTTTGCCCGAACCCGTCAGTAGCGGACAAGCTAATGTCCAACTCAAAACTCTCCCCAATAGCCAAGTTTTCACGCTTCCCGTGCAAATTGGCGGACAAACCAAAACTTTTTTATTGGATACAGGCGCTTCTTCTTCTATCATTAATACTGAAACTGCACAACAGTTAGCTTTGCCAAGTACGCCTATTCCCAGCGACCTTTTAAAATATATTGCTGTGGGTGACAAATGCGATGAAGTAAAAGCAAATTTGCATCCTTTACCTATTATAAGTGTGGATGCAGCAACCGTGGAAGGGCTTAATGGTATGGGATTGCCCTCAACTTCTATTCCAGGTAATTTGTCTGGGGTTTTAGGTTTGGATTTTCTCAGCAACTTTGATGTTGTCCTGAATCCTAAAACGCTACAAATTCAATTTTTACGTCCTTCCCTACCTGTGGAAGGAGCGATTCCTTTGGCGGGAAAATTAGGCAACATAACCGCTCAAGTTCGCGTTAACGGTCGAGGGCCATTTACTTTTATGTTGGATACAGGCGCTGATGCGATCGTCCTCTCCACAAATCTGACTGAGCGACTTTCTCTCAAGAGTATAAATGCACAAGAAACAGAAGTATTCGGCTTTTGCGGCGCTCAAAAAGCGAAAAAAATCAAGTTAGACAGTGTGACTTTGGGGCAATATGAAGTTAATAATATCGATGGTGCAATCGTGAACAGCAATATTTTTAATTTGCTGGGAGTAGATGGTGTTATAGGTCAAAGTTTCCTGAATAAATATCAGCAACATTGGCGTTTTGGTAAGCGCAACGCCATCGGATTTATTGAATCGGGTAGTTTGGTATTGACTCCTTTAGCTAATTAGTCAGGGATTACGCAATTTGAGCGATCGCTTGCACTTTCACTTTTTTGCCAAAATTGGTAAAGTAAACCAAAATGTCGTTCCCATTCCAGGGTTACTATTAGCCTCAATTTGTCCGCCGTGAGCGGTAACGATTTGCTTCGAGAGGTATAGTCCCAAACCAAGGCCATGTACGTAGCGAGTGCGATCGCCCCGCGCATACAATTCAAACGCTCGTCGGCATTGTTCTGGAGTCATCCCCACCCCGTTATCTGCTATGCTACAGCGAATCATTTTGCCTTCAATAGTAGCGTCTAGAGTAATAGTAATTTCTGGGGGATTGTGGTTCACAGCATTAGTAATGATATTGCTAAATACACGCCATAGCTGAGTTGAATCGGCGCTGACTAAGGGTAAATCATCAGCGATCGAATTCCTAAAAATAACCTGGTTTTTTGTTAAGATAGGTTCTAAATCTGAGTAAACTGCTTGCACTAAAGTGCTGAGATGAAGCGGTTGGCAATGTAAAACTATACCTTGTACTTCGCTATTGTGAGCTTCTAACAAAGAATTGATTAAATTGAGTTGACGATCGCTGCCCTGAAGCATCCGTTCCAAGATAGATCTACTGACAGTTATTTTTTCCTCCGGCTGATTCAACAAACTTTGCAGCACCATTGCAGTTCCCGTAACGGGATTCCGTAAATCGTGAGAAACCGCGTGCAAAAAAGCTCTCAATTCTCGGCGAGATTCAAACTCTGCCCGTTGCAGTCGTTCGTACAGATAAACTGCTAAATCGCAAACAAAACAAAACCAAAAGAAGTATAAAAAAAATGTCACATTGTAAATAGGCCGCCCCAGAAATGTTGTCAACCCCAGTGCTAAATTTACGCCCACATAATAAATAAATACCCCCAATTGCGACAGCAAATGCAGTCGCCAGTCAACGGGAATCAGGGTTGCTTGCACGAGGAACAACATAGTCCAGGCCATTAAATCTGGAAACGGCGAACCTTTTAGCGTTGTTGCCAAAAGTTGCGGTACTAGCGCGATCGACCAAGATAGTCCCAGAAAAAGTGCCGCCGGATAACGACGAGCCAACTGAGTTCTGTGCAAGACCAGACAGCTAAGTAACAGCAGTGTAACTGCTATATCCAAGACAATCCAAAAATCTTTTAACTCTTGCGGAATATTTTGCAATTCCTTGAGCGGAAACGCGACATTATACAGGTCGCGGATTGTAAATGTGAACAGGCAAATCAGCGCCACCCACAAACTCAGGCGCACACGTTCCAACAAAAATCGCTGTCTCCATGCTTTGTAGTCTGGTGACTCGGCAGCAGGTTTTAATAGCACAAAAATGGCCAGTACTTTCCTTGCTAGAGCCTCCAATACCCTGTTAATTATCATCCACTTCCTGCCTTGGGATGCCATAACTCCTAAAAATAATCTGAAAATCAGAAATTTTGAGATCCATTTCTTTAACTCCAACCTCGCAATTGTTGGTGTACATTCGCCAGATACCACATATAGTCATCCAATTGGTATTCTTGAGCTGCTTTCGTAATGAATTTTTGCGCTTTCTCCTGTTCTGTCTCCGATTCATAGTACAATCCGACGTAAAGATGGCTGTAAAATCTGGCTGAGTTGCCTTCTTTCTCGCCTGCGGCAAGGACATCATCTGGCGTGCGATTTCCCGCGTACAGTTCGTAAATCCAATTCATCACCTGTCGCGGATCGTTTTTGACGACAAGTAGGGAATTTCGGGCAGCGATCGCACCTTCCAATCGAGCGATGCAGAGATATCGCCACACAGTCTCTTCTACATCTTGGGAATTCACGGTCAAGTCTAACTCAAACTGCTTGGCACCCTCCACAAATCTTTCTGCATAGTAAAAAGATAAGCCCCGTTGCCACAAGTATGGCGCGACACTGGGATCGAGCTTTTCTGCTGTATCAAAATCTTGGATGGACCGATCGATCTCAGCCAGTTTAAAATTGGCCATCCCTCGCCGAATGTAAGCCTTTGCATTGTAGGGGTGAGCGCGAATAACGTTGTTCCACGAAGACAGTTCAACAACTAGCGAAATGTGACTGGCCATTAAAATCAGTAACCTTCCTCTTCACTTTTCTGACTTTGCGTTTGCGATTGCTTTCACGTCCTCAACAGCTTGCTGCCAGTAACTCATTCCGGCACAGCAGCGCAGGATATTGTGGTGCTTGGTCATAGATAACCCCAGAGAAAAGCAGGGTTAACGTTCCTACTGACTTTGGCAAGCGGTATAGCAGATAGCCCGAAAATAATTATACTACTGAAATAAGGAAGTATTTCCCAGCAACGTATAGAAGGTGAAGATTGTGCTTTAAATACAGATGAAAATGCTCTTTTTAGGCTATTTATACTAGATCGACACACTTTAGGACAAAATTATGCTAATTATTGGATATCCATCATATATGGCGATCGCTTATATACTTACGCAATACTTTTTTTAAGAGTTATTTCTTACACACCCAAGCTAAAAAATACTGCAAATTTACCTAAGAAGCTGTGCTGAAGTTAAAGTAATATCTTTTTTTTAGATTTTGTTTTAAAAATGCTATTCTGTAAGCAGCACTCACAAGTATTGAATAAACCCTTACTTTGTGAGCTTGTGGAAACACAGGGAACAATAGGGCCTAAATCGATGCTAAGCATGGGAGAAGAATTCCTTGTAGCAAGCGGTGTAAAGCCGCCCTGCACTCGGCTTTGTTCTCGAATTGCTTCCCTCTAGATTTTGGCATAGCTACCATCGTCCTTTGGAAGTAATACGCAGTTACTACGCTTGATAGAGTCGCAGAGACTCTTCCATAACTATTGTTAAGTTATTAAGGCTGAAGTCAAGCCTTAATAACTGGAAAAAATGGAGGGCTAAGCAAATATACTCGCAAACGATCGGGTTAAATCTGCATAAGCCCTGATTATTTAGCTAAAAAAGACAACAACAGCATCGCCATAAATCTGTTTTTTAACAGATAAAAATATTTCCCTTGTCCATGAAATAACTTCTAGTAGGATAACAGCAGTTTGAAAAACAAGGTTTAGATATGGAGAACTCTATCCCTAAAACATCTTCTTTTGTACCGTCCGAACTGTACGAAATATTGGCGAGAATTGCTAATTCTCATCAGATTACAGCAGCAGACCAAGATGTGTTAAGAAAAGCCTTTTTAGAAAATCAACTAAACGAAGAAGAACATCGGGTAGTTAACCGTCTGCATCGTGCGCTTATGAAAGGGCGTATTAAGCTGATATAGTAAGTAGGTCAACAGAATTAAACGTAGAGTAGGCAGTACCCAAAGAAATGCTTGTAACGTTTGAACAGCAGCAATGTTGGGTAATGCCTACTTTATAAAGTATCTTTGGTTTATATATAAATTATACAGTATGTCAGGGAGAGGCTTATGGGGAATATAAAATTTTATATTCCCCAGTTACCAGTCAGCAATCACCGATTAGCTTCTGTCGCTTTTTTTATCGCTGCTTTTTCTATCGCTGCCTTTTCTATTGCTGCTGTAGCCATTGCCTCATCCAAAGTTTTACGCGCTTCTTCCGCTTCAGGTAAAGCTTCTCGAAGTTGGATATTGTTTTGGGCAAAACCTTTTAAAGATTTAAGTCCTTCTTTGATTTGTTGTATTTGTTCGACGCTGACATTACCTTCAAATAAAAGGTCAATTTGGGTGCGGGCTTCTTGTGCCGCTGGACGTAATTCTTCTACTTTTTGGCGGAGCGTAGCGAATTGCGTCAGAACTTGTACTGCTTGTGCGATCGTGTCAGTTTCTTCTGTTTTCTCTTGTGGATGGGAAGCGCCTTGCTTGACAGGTGTTTTAATCAGAATTAACTCATCTGGGCCAAATCCATCTTTTAAGTCGATATCAACTTCTCCTGCATCCATCATTTCTAGCAATTTTTCTATGGCTGCCTCAC
The DNA here is from genome assembly GCF_014748295.1 of Planktothrix sp. FACHB-1355. Taxonomy (NCBI): domain Bacteria; kingdom Bacillati; phylum Cyanobacteriota; class Cyanophyceae; order Oscillatoriales; family Microcoleaceae; genus Planktothrix; species Planktothrix sp. FACHB-1355. Next base: position 6,583 of record NZ_JACJUP010000209.1, read on the forward strand.
GACTTTTCTTGGTATCGTTCTTGCCAGGAATGTCCAGTATTATTGATGGATCTTCAGCTAGAGAATATTGTGGCATTTTCAATCTCCTATGCTTGTAAGTTTAGCAAAATTGATAATTTACATCTGTTTTGCATAGATTCATTATACTAAATACACGCTCCATATATAAGTGATTTTATTTTATTTTAAAGTTAAGATTATCGTTTTTTTATCTTGGATATGCCAGTAGTTAGAGCCTACTTTATTTCACCGGATAGAGACGGGAAACCCGCGAAATTTGAGACTTTAATAAACAACACGAATAAAATTTTCAACACCTATGCTAGGAAATCAAATCAAAACGGCAGCTTTGCTGGGACTGCTCAGCGGTCTGCTGGTTCTGGGTGGATACTACCTGGTCGGGAACGAACAGGGGCTATATATGGGTCTCGGCTTAGCCGCACTGACGAGTTTTGGCTCCTGGTATTACTCCGATCGCGCAGCATTAATGGCCTATCGCACTCAACCGCTCGATCTTCAACAAGCTCCAGAACTATAGGATACAGTAGCTTCCTTAAGCAACAAGGCTGGGATTCCCATGCCGAAGTTATTCATTGTACCAACCAAATCCCCCAATGCCTTTGCCACAGGTAGAGACCCTGAAAATGCTACGGTGGCAGTTACTCAAGGCATTCTTCAACTGCTCTCGAAAGAAGAACTAGAAGGAGTTTTAGCTCACGAACTTACCCACATCCGCAACCGCGACACCCTGACTCAGGCGGTTGCAGGTACTGTAGGCGGAGCGATTACTTTCATCGGGCGCATTTTGACTTTTGGAGGTTTGTATTACCCCGTCACCCGCGACGATCGCAGGGGCGCAAACCCGCCCTTGGGTTTTGTTCCTTGTATTTTTGGCTCCTTTAGGGGCCACTCTAATCCAACTGGCCCAGAGCATCTTACTATTCGGTTTCGCTATTGGGTGATTCGCCGATCGGATAGTAACGATGCTTGTTGGGATTTTTTGCATCCGTTTCGGAATAGATCGAGCCCATGCTTTCCAATTTTTGCAAATGCTCCCGCGTGTTTGTACGCGACAGTTGGGCGATCGCCATTATTTCGCGTGTGGTCAGTCCGGGATTATCTACTATAGCTCTAAGAATCTTTTCGCGGGTGTTCATGGGTGAGACTGAGCAAG
>NZ_JACJUP010000021.1:0-17620 GCF_014748295.1 Planktothrix sp. FACHB-1355
TCGGCTGTATGACACAATCTTTGAAGTGGTGGTATTTACGATCGCCATCATGGGGGCTAATTTTCTGCTAGCTAATGAAAAGCCCACCAGCAAAATCTATCAGTTTACCGATCGACCCTCAATTGTACTAGCGCGTGTGGGCGCAACTATTTCCGCTTTGGTTAGTATCGAACTGGCAATTCGGGGACATCTCAGTCCGGGCGGTGGTTTTGCGGCGGGTGTGGCGGGTGGAACTGCGATCGGTCTAATCGCAATTACCTCATCACCGGAAAGGATGCAGGCTATTTACAAACGCTGCTTCGCTGCTACTTCCGAGAAACTTTCGGTGCTGATTTTTATCATCTTGTCAGTGCTGACTTTGGCTGGATATGAATTACCCTACGGACAGTTGGGCTTACTTGTCAGCGGGGGAGTCATTCCTATACTCAATATCTTAGTAGCAATCAAAGTGGCTTTGGGGTCTTGGGCGGTAGTTTTGATTTTTATTCGCTATCGAGGATTGTTGTGAGAAATGAAGTGATTCGATACTTAGGAGCATAAATTTTTTTCATCCATTTGTAGGTTGGATTTAACAGAGGGAAATCTAACCTACAAGCTATACCCCTGTTTTAACGTTCGCGTAGCGTGTGCGTTAGCGCATACCGCTTTAGGTGCAGAAAACGCTCCAGAGAAGAGAAAGAGAAGAAAACGCCCTGATGTCAAGGTATTTGGTATGACTGGGTGAGAATTTTCTCATCAAGTTTTCATCAAACTTTTAAAGCTACCTCCCAAAATAAGATTAATGTTTTGGCGGAGCAATATGACATTAACAGCTACCAAGGAATTACAAGAACACCAATGGCATAATCTACCAGAAGATAAAGTTGCAATTATCCTGGAAACTGACTTAGAAAACGGTTTATTAGCGAGTGAAATAGCGGAAAGACAGCGAGAGTTTGGCCTAAATCAACTCACTGTCAAGGAAGGAAAACCAGCTTGGTTAAAGTTTATACTGCAATTTAACCAGCCACTACTGATTATCTTAGTATGTGCGGGCGCAATCAAGGCGATACTGGGAGAATGGATCAACGCTGGGGTAATTTGGGGGGTAACTACTACCAACGCAATAATTAGTTTTACTCAGGAAGCGCAAGCGGAAAATGCGATCGCAGCTTTAGCTTCCGCCGTCCGCACAGAAGCTACCGTGATTCGCGATGGCAAAAAATTAAAGATTTCCTCGGAAGAATTGGTTCCCGGTGACATAGTTTTACTCACCTCTGGCGACAAAGTACCAGCCGATTTGCGCCTCATCAAAGTCCGCGATTTGCAAATCGATGAATCGGCACTTACTGGCGAATCTGTAGCAGTAGAAAAATACGAAGAAGTAGAAGGAACAGTTGTTTTACCGCCAGAAACACCCCTCGCTGAACGTAGCAATATGGCTTATGCGGGAGGTTTCGTTACCTTCGGACAAGGTAGCGGTATTGTAATCGCCACTGGCAATAATACCGAAACAGGTAAAATTTCTCAATTAATCGAACAAAGAGTAGACCTCACCACTCCTCTAACGCGGAAATTCAATCAATTTAGCCAGAATTGGTTGTACTTTGTTTTATTCATGGCGACTCTTACCTTTGCAGTGGGTTTAGGACAGAGAAACTTTAAAGAAGCAGTAGAACCAGCAGTTGCTTTAATTGTGGGTGCAATTCCCGAAGGTTTGCCAGCAGTAATTACAGTCACTTTAGCAGTTGGCGTGGCGAGAATGGCACGCCGTCACGCGATTATTCGCAAATTGCCAGCAGTAGAAACCCTCGGTAGCGCCACTGTTATCTGTTCCGATAAAACGGGAACTTTAACCGAAAATCAGATGACAGTGCAAGCAATTTATGCAGGTAGTGCTGGATATACGGTTAGCGGTACTGGCTACAATTTTAAAGGGGAAATACTGCAAAATCAACAGCCAATTGATGTTAAAGTTTATCCTGTTTTACAAGAATGTTTGTTGGCAGGTTTGTTGTGCAATGATTCTCATTTAGAACAGAAAAATGGCAATTTTGTAGTAATTGGCGATCCGACAGAAGGCGCGTTAATCGCGGCTGGTGGCAAAGCAGGATTGCTTCAGCAAGCGGTGGAAAGATTGCATCCCAGATTAGATTCAATTCCGTTTGAATCCGATTTTCAATATATGGCAACTCTGCATGAAACTCGCGGAGAGAAAACTATTTATGTCAAGGGGTCGGCGGAGGCAATTCTCAAACGTTGCCAGAAAATGGTGGATGGGAAAGGTAATGTTATTGAGTTAAATTTAGCACCGATCGAAAAAGCGGTGGAAACTTTGGCGAAGCAAGGTTTGCGGGTGCTAACTTTTGCGAAGAAAAATGTACCGAATGAGCAAAAGACGGTAAATCATACCGATCTGGAGGAAGGGCTGATTTTCTTGGGTTTGCAGGGGATGATCGATCCGCCGAGAAAAGAAGCGATCGCAGCGGTTCACGCCTGCCAAGGTGCTGGTATTCAAGTAAAAATGATTACAGGAGATCACATAACTACCGCTCAAGCGATCGCCCGTAGGATGGGTTTCCGCAACCGCAACAAGAAAATTGTCGCTTATACGGGTGCCCAACTCGCCCAAATGAAGAAAAACGAACTTGCAGAAGCGGTAGAGGAAGGCGTAGTGTTTGCCCGCGTTGCGCCAGAACAAAAGCTGCGAATTGTGGAAGCTTTGCAAGCGAAAGGCGAAATTGTAGCGATGACGGGGGACGGTGTAAATGATGCGCCCGCCCTCAAACAAGCGGATATCGGTATTGCAATGGGTAGCGGTACGGAGGTTTCTAAGGAAGCATCCGATATGCTGCTAACTGATAATAATTTTGCTTCCATTGCAGCGGCGGTGGAAGAAGGACGATCGGTTTACAAAAACCTTTTGAAGGCAATTTGCTTTATTTTGCCTGTCAATGGTGGCGAATCGATGACGATTTTAATTAGCACGTTATTGGGCAGAGAAATGCCGATTTTATCGCTGCAAATTCTCTGGCTGAATATGCTTAATTCTATCACGATGACCGTGCCGCTATCTTTTGAACCGAAAACGGCAGGTGTAATGAAAAATCCACCCCGCCCAGCGAATGAACCTTTTCTAACCCAGAATCGCATTAAGCGAATTTTGGCGGTTTCTCTGTATAACTGGACTTTGATTTTCGGGATGTTTGAATGGGTGCGCCAAGCAGATTGGGGTAGTATAGAATTAGCGCGGACAATGGCAATTCAAGCTTTGGTGATGGGACGGATTTTTTATCTATTGAGTATCAGTCAATTGTTACCTTCTCTGATGGCTAAGTTTAATGGTTCTCAGGAAAAGGTCAGTGGTGCGCCTGCTTTGGCTGTGGGAATTGTGGTAGCGGTAATCCTGCAAATTATCTTTGCTAATTCTACCTTTATTAATGGCATATTCCAAACTGCGCCGATGACGCTGGATCAATGGTTGATTTGTTTTGGTGCTAGCTTACCGATGATTGCGATCGCTGCTTCAGTTAATCGTTTCGATCCTCCCAATTGATGAGGGGGAGCTAAAAGTCAAAAGTCAAAATTTCCCCTCTTCCCCTAGCCCCTAGCCCCTATCCCCTATCCCCTCTTAAACTTGACTCAGACAGGATTCGCTGTACATCACAATGCGATCGCGTCCCCATTTTTTCGCTTGATAAAGTGCGCGATCGGCAGTTGCAACCAACTCATTTGGAGACACATCCGCAGTGGGAATGACACAAGCCAGTCCAGCACTTAAAGTAATCGTATCGCTCACCGATGAAGCAGTATGGGGAATTTGCAAATCTTTGACTCTAATTTGGATTTCTTTTGCCACTCGCAATCCCCCTTTGAGATCCGTGTTAGGCAAAATCACCGCAAATTCTTCTCCTCCATAGCGGGCAACTAAATCTGCTGGGCGCTTCACTGCCCGCTGAATAGCTTTAGCAACCAAGCGCAAACATTCATCTCCTGCTTGATGTCCGTAGGTATCGTTATAGGTTTTAAAAGAGTCGATATCGCACAAAATTAAAGATAAAGGCTGTTTTTCGCGTGCTAAAATCAACAATTGCTGCATTAAATATTCATCAAACTTCCGCCGATTAGCTAAATGAGTTAAACCATCTGAACTTGCTAAGCGCTGTAACTGTTCGTTGGCTGCTTGCAACTGTTGATAAAGTTCTGCTTGTTGAATAGCGATCGCTAATTGATTTGCTAGTTGCTCGATCAACTCTATTTCCAAAGGCTGCCATTCTCTGGATGCTTTACACTGCTGCACCATCAACAGTCCCCATAAATTTTCTCCTTGCATAATAGGAACCTCTAAGTTTGCTTTTACCCCCCAATTTTTTAATAGTTTTATATGGCATTTAGGGAAATTAACGGCACTACAAATATCTTCTATGGCGCGGATTTTCCCCTGCTGATAGTAAGCAAAACTATTGCTATTCAGGCAACAATCAGGCATAATATTTCCTACTATAGATGTGCAATCGGGAGCTAGAGATTCTACCGTCACATTGCCCACTTTTAGAATACGGCTGCTTTTATGGGTGCTACACTGAAAGCGGAAAATCAGAGCCCGATCGGTCTGAAGAAATTGCCGCACTTCCGTCACAGCAGTGTTGAGAACTTCATCCAAATTAAGAGACTGTCGGATATGCTGGGTAATTACCCCCATCAGCCGCTCTCGTTCGGTTTGCAACCGCATAGCCTCTTCTGCCCATTTCCGTTTGCTGATATCTTCAGCTGTACCTAGAATTTGTTTGGGCAAACCTTCAGGCGTTCTCGTGAAAACCAGTTCCCGGCTGTGAAACCAAAACCATTCACCCGATCGATGTTTGATGCGATACTCTCTTTCCAGAATGTCACCGTCTTGTGCAATGGCAAACTTTTCCATCTGTGCAGCGAGATGCGATAAATCGTCAGGATGGATCGAATTAGCAAATAACTGACCGCCCCGCCTTATCATTTCTTCATCTGTATAACCCAACAATAAATCTACTTGGCGATTGAAATATATATAGCGCTTTTCCACTAAATCATAAATGTAGATAAGATAAGGAGTAGCATCAGCAATTTTTTGAATAAAATGCTGGCTTTGTATTAGTGCATCTTCAATTTTTTTGCGTTCTTTAACTTCTTCCAAAGCTCGATCGCGCATAGCGCGGTAATCTTGGATGCGGTGTGTCAAATCCGTCACATCCTCTATTACTAAAAGGGCATAAAACGAATTGCGATTTTGAACTTTGGCAAGCTTTTCTTCGTTCTGTTTAAGGGTGTCGCCAAACAAGGGAGAATTGCGCTTCACAAATCCGATCCGTTTATACTTGGTAACGCGCTTCTTATTTTTGCCAGCCTTGCCAACACCTTCGATATTGGAACTACTGGGTTTTTGGCGAAGTTTAACAATATCTAACTGCACACCAGTATCGTGCGATCGAAAACCATATCCCGAAGCACTATCCCAGCAAGTGCGAAATCTAAAATTCCCCGCCGGTACAGCCGTTACAGTCGTATGTTGGATACGCCACCTTCCATCCGGTAGCTGAGCGGGAATAATCGACTGATGAAGTTGTGCGGAAAAGATAGTTGGTGGCCCTCCTTCAAAAATCTGCATCAGTCTATGGGCGTACTTAGGCTGATGCAGATGCGGAAAATAAATGCCGATATCCTTTAAGAGGATTTCGCTTCTAGAAATTCCCGTCCAGTCTTCCAAACATCGGTTCCAAAAAAGAACGCTAAAATCTTCTCGGAGAACGCAAACCCCTTCGGGAACCCGATCAAGAATACCGAAATCTTTCTGGGCAGCCTGAATCTCGTTCATCATCACTCTCAAAAGCTAGCTCAATGGCTTTAAGCATGGCGTCAAAGGAACCCACTTTAAAAATTAAAATAATATCTCCAGCAATTTGCAGTTGCTCGATCGTAAAACGGGTATGCGCCAAAAAAACGCTGGCATTGGCATCAAGTTCCTTAGACATAAGCAACCTGTCAACCATACCTTCTACGTAAGTGGGTAGCGAGTATTCTAGATGTTGCGCTAACATGTTACTTAGGGAACCCATGACACCGTTGAGAACTATATTGCCCACTTCCAGCAAGGTTCCTATTTTGACAGAATCGAGATCGGGAGTACCCACAACCTCATCTGTGAGAACCTCTACGAGGGTAGATGCACTTTCGGTCGGAAAAATCAGCTCGGCAGTGCCACTAAATGCGCCGCTGAAGTTCAAGCGTACCGTGGAAAGTAGATCTCCATTGAATCTCTTTTTCAGCTCCGGACGCAACTCAGGAGGAGAAAGCAGCTTGATGTAAGGGATTCGCAGGCAGATCGGGGAACCGATCATCTCATTGAGTACGCCAGCAGCTCGACCCACGCCAATATTGACTAACTCCTGCAAAATATCTATTTGGTCAACAGTTAGGTTCATACATTCCTTCCTGGGTCGCCCCTAGAGCCTTTTTGACCCAATGCCTCAGATCGTCTGATTTCGGTAGTTTGTGGAGAACTGTCAAGGCTCCCAGTTGCGAGCATTCCTGACGAGTGGTTTCCTGAACATCTGCCGTCACTACAATTGTCGGCACTTGCAAACCTTCTTCCCGCATCACCTTCAGAACTTGCAGCCCCCCCATTTCGGGCATTAAAAGGTCTAGCACAACACAATCTGGCTTATAGACGCGAACCATCTCCAGACCTTCCAGTCCATTCGCCGCCTCCAAAATGGAGTAGCCCTCTGGTTTCAAGATCTTTTGGAGCATCTTGCGAAGCAAAGCTGCATCTTCTATGATTAAAACCAATGCCACTATTTTTGTTCCTCAATTTTCTTTAATTTAAGTAAATTTCTGTAATAATAGAACAGAGGTCAACAGTAGTAACCATAGCATCTTGCCATAATGGTTGATACTAAATATTCATTTTACGTCATCCAAAGGGTATTTGTTTAGGGGATTCCTACTTATTCGGTCTGAAATATTACATCTGAGTTGTTATACTCTGTGATATTGGCGATGAAAAAGTTAACGATCGCTTTACCTGCGATCGTCGGCAAGTATTTGCAAATGTAAAATCAGCTATGAAACCATTACTCACAAGCTTTGCTATATTTTCTACACTGCTGCTCGTACAAGGTTGCTCGTCATCAGTTAAGTCTGGAGAAATATCTAACCCAGGTGCAGCAAAGCCGCATCAGGGCCACATAATGAGTGGTGAAAAAACACCAGTCGCTGCATCAGATCCTCATGCAGGACATTCGATGGAAGATCGCGCACATCATCACACAGATGCCGATAAGGGAAATGCACCGCAAACTAAAGCACTGTTGAGCGATCGCAAAAATATTCAATCTAATAAACCTGTTGTTTTAAGCATAAATATTCAAGATGTAAATGGTAAGGCAGTTACTAAGTTTGACACCTTTCAGGAAAAAGTCATGCACCTGATTATTGTCAGCGACGACCTTCAGCATTTCGATCACCTCCATCCCATTTATAAGCAAAATGGACGCTTTGAAGTAGAAGCGAAATTCCCGCGACCGGGAAATTATACTTTGTTTGCGGATTATAAACCATCTGGGCAAAAAGAACAAGTTTCCCTCCTGAAAGAAACTGTACCCGGAGTCAGCCAATCTGCACCGCCAATTGATTTTAATACGGCAAAGAGTTTTGGCGATACAAAGGTGAATATCACCTTTTCCGAACCAAAACTAAAAGCAGGTCAGGCAGTACACGTAATATTCAATCTCAGGAATAACTCCAGCCAACCAATTACTGATTTGCAACCTTATTTGGGAGAAAGAGGACATTTAGTTATAGTAAAACAATCGTCGAACTTGACAAAATCAGACTACATTCACGCGCACGCTATGAAACATAACTCCCCCGGAGAAGTTCATTTTATGACCGCCTTTCCCGAAGCGGGAAAATATAAACTTTGGGGTCAGTTTCAGCGCAATGGCAAAATTGTCACGACTGATTTTTGGGTAAACGTTGAATAGTCGCTGTTTGAGTTAATGAAAAAGATGAACGACAGCAAATGGCGCATCCCCCTTTTGGCAGCAGCTTGTGCCTTTGCCACCATCCTTTACAGCTGTGGTAAACCTGTAACTGATAACCGCACGCAAAATACCAGCACCCCAACGGCAACTCAACCGGGAGTCTTGGTTTACGGTTCCGGCGGACAACCTGTCAACTTGGAACCTGGGAATATCACCGACGGCAATTCGATCGTCGTGCATTACCAAATCTACGATCGCTTGCTGGAAGCTAAACCGGGATCTAGCGAACTGCAACCCGACCTAGCTACTTCTTGGTCTGTTTCTGGAGATGGCAAAGTTTGGACTTTTAAGCTGCGATCGGGAGTTAAGTTTCACGACGGCACCGATTTTAATGCCGCAGCGGTGAAATTTAATGTGGAACGTTGGTGGGACGCCAAACACCCCAACGGTTATCGCAATGCCGGTAAATCTTATGAAATTTGGCAACAACTTTTTGGCGGTTTTAAGGGAGAACCTAACTCGCTGCTGCAAGATATCGCAGTTGTCGATAACTCTACGATTCAGTTTAAGCTCAAACAACCTTTCGCTGTTTTTCCTGCTGCCATTGGTTCCGGCTACTTCGGCATTGCCAGTCCCACCGCCGTTAAAAAAGCCGGTGCCAGTTACGGCACTCCCAGTGGGTTAGCCGTGGGAACCGGGCCGTTTATTTTTAAGGAATGGCGCACGGGCGATCGCATCATCTTACAGAAAAATCCCAACTACTGGCAAAAAGGTTTTCCCAAAGTCAATCAAGTAGTCATTCGGTTTATCGGCGACCCCGCAGCTAGATTAGCCCAACTCAGAGCCGGACAAATCGATTTTACTGTCGATTTAGCGCCAGACCAAAGCAAAGAAATCGCAAAAGATGCCAACTTAGTCGCCGTTCCCCGCCCTTCTTTTAATGTCGGTTATCTAGCACTCAATCCCAGTTACAAACCACTGGCGGATGTCAGGGTAAGGCAAGCGATCGCATCTGCCATCAATAAAGCGCAAATCGTGCCAGCTTTTTGGGGTAACCTGGGTACAAGCGACCCTCACTTCACCGCGCCATCTTTAAAGTGGGCGCAATCAACCAAAATTACCGACTACAAATTTAACCCCCAAGCAGCCAAGCAATTGCTAGCTCAAGCTGGCTATCCCAATGGTTTCGATCTCGAACTTTGGTATATGCCCGTTTCCCGTCCTTATTTCCCGACTCCCAAACCGATTGGGGAAGCTTTCGCCGCCGACTTGAATGCGATCGGCATCCGCGTTAAACTCAATACTAAAGATTGGGCAGCTTACTTGGAAGATCGTCGCAAAGCACCTGGCTTTCAAGCTTTTATGCTCGGCTGGACTGCCGATTACAGCGACCCCGATAGTTTCTACTATCCCCACTTTGGGCCGGGAGCGACTACAGACTTGGGTAATTGGAATAACGATCGCGTTGTCCAACTTTTAAACAAAGCTAGAGCCACAGTCGATCGTACCGCTAGAGGGAAAATCTATGCCGAGGTCGATGAAATTTTGCATCAGGAGGCAGTACGTTTGCCGATCGTCCATTCTCAGCCGCTTTTAGCCAGACGCAAAAATATTCAAGGTTGGGTTCCCAGTCCTTTGGGTTCTGAGTCTTTTGAGACTATTACCAAAAATTGATATATTTGGTGTATGCTAGATTGCCTCAAACTTTTGCGATCGTGGACATCCGGTGGACAAAGGAGATACGACGTTTCAAGCTTTACAGCTAAGTCTGCCGGGACTAGGGCTACCATCCTTTATGCCTGTGTCTCGTCGCCCAAGCAAAGGGAAGATTTGCAGCGTCAATGTGAATATCTCAAATCTCAATACCCTGGCGCAGAGCTTATCGCAGAAGTGGGAGGAGGACTTAACTACAAAAGAAAGAAAATGCTTGCCTTATTGGAACGGGTTATGTCAGGAAATGTCCAATGTATTGTGGTCGCATATAAAGACAGACTCTTCCGATTTGGCTTCGATTTGTTTGCTTGGATATGTGCCAAACACTCTTGCGAAATCGTGGTACTCAACAAAGTTAAACTATCTCCCGAACGAGAATTGGTTGAAGACATCCTTGCAATCCTCCACAGCTTCTCAGCAAGATTGTACGGATTCAGAAAGTACAAGTCTGAAATCTCTCAAGATTCGACTTTACCCAGACCAGACTCTCCATCAAACTTGGAAAATATGGCTGGCAGCGAGTAGGTACTGCTATAACCAGGCGATTGAGTATCAACGAAAAAATGGGTCTATCGGCAAGTTTGACTTACGCAAAATAATACTGGCGTATGTACCAGAATGGGTAAGTCAAACACCATACTCGTTTAGAGTACAAGCTGTTTATGATGCCAAAGAAGCTTATGATAAATCCCGTAAGAAGGGGACAAAGCAACATGAGGCAGGAAGATTTAGATCGATTAGAGATAGGATTAAATCAATTAGGTTTAGACAAGAGGATTATAAAAATGGGACATGGTTCCCAAGCTTAACTAAGGACTTAAGTTTCAAATCGGCAGAACCATTGCCTGCTAAGGATGTTGAGTACCAGGTTAAACAAAAAGATGGTAGCTACATCATTAGATGCCGTAAGCAAAGTTGGGAGAGTGAAACTCAATTAGTTTATGACAAAAAACGCTGGTTTGCTATATTTCCGGTTGAGTTTATACCTGAGTTATCTGATAGTCAGAAAATCATCGCATTAGATCCAGGCGTCCGTACATTTATGACGGGATTTGATGGCGCAAAATTTGTAGAGATTGGTAATAATGATATCAGGAGGATTTACAGGCTATGCAATCACGTTGATAAATTAATCTCAAGGAAATCAAAATTAAAGGGACGCCGAAATAAACATCAACGTCAAAAACTACAACGTAAAATTGATAGAATATTTAATCGCGTCCGGAATTTGGTTGACGAAGTTCACAGAAAAACTGCTGCTTGGTTAACAACTGAATATCGGTTAATATTCCTACCTACTTTTGAGACATCCCAAATGGTTGCCAAGAATAGGAATAAGAAACGGAAGATTAACACGAAAACAGTTAGACAAATGCTAGGATGGGCGCACTACAGGTTTAAGCAAGTTCTAAAATTCCACGCTTTGAAACGTGGCTGTCACGTCGTTGATGTAACAGAAGAGTATACTTCTAAAACTTGTACTAAATGTGGTCATGTCCACCCTAAACTAGGTGGTTCTAAAGTGTTTAAGTGTCCTCACTGTGGACATAAAATACCTAGAGACTACAATGGCGCTTTGGGGATATTCCTCAAAGCATTGCGAGATATCGCCGGACTGGACGGTTTTACCGATTCAGTATCGCTATGTCCGACTTCTACTCCTGATGTCCGGGCTTGAAATATCTGTACGGTAAAAAACATGGGTAAATATATTGCCAAACGCATCCTGGGCTTGCTACCAGTATTATTAGGAATCACCCTATTAGTATTTGCCTTGCTGCAACTCATACCGGGCGATCCAGCCACAATATTATCGGGAGAACGGGCCACACCGGAACAGGTGGCAGCACTCAGAGAACAATTAGGTTTAGATCGACCTTTACCGATACAATATTTCGTCTTTCTCCTCAAGCTAATTAGCTTCGACTTCGGCACAAGTATTATCAGCGGCATTCCCATCGCCGACGAAATCCGAAATCGTTGGCCTGCCACATTTGAATTATCTTTAGCCGCCATGTTGGTAGCGCTTATTCTGGGAATTCCCGCCGGAATTTTCGCCGCAGTTCGCAAGCATAGCTGGTTAGACAATTTATTAATGAGCGGTTCTTTGATTGGCGTTTCGCTGCCAGTATACTGGTTAGGCTTGTTATTAATTTACCTATTTGCCGTCAACCTGCAAATACTTCCACCCAGCGGCAGGATTAGCGTCGCCGCCACGTTCAACTTCCAACCCATCACAGGTTTTTACGTGCTGGATAGCTTGCTCAAATTAGACATAATCTTGTTGAAAGACGTGTTATCGCATCTAATTTTACCGGCACTAACTTTAGGTACAATACCCCTAGCCATCATCGCCAGGATTACCCGCAGCGCCATGCTGGAAACTTTATCTCAAGATTATATTCGCACAGCGCGAGCAAAAGGCGTTCCCCAACATTCAGTCATTTGGCAACACGCACTCAAAAATGCCTTTTTGCCGATCGCTACAACAATTGGATTGCAATTCGGTTCCCTTCTCGGCGGTGCAATCCTCACCGAAACCATTTTCTCCTGGCCGGGAATCGGCTTCTGGATATACGAAGGAATTTTAGCGCGAGACTATCCAGTTGTTCAAGGTGGAGTAGTCTTCGTTTCGATCGCATTTGTGCTAATCAACCTGTTAGTCGATCTCTCCTATGTCTTTTTCGATCCCAGAATCGAGTACGAATGAGCGAAAGGCAAGCAGAGAGAGATATATAAGGGTATTATGGAAGGTATTCATCGCAATTTCTGAACTCAAAACCGAACAATTTGCCAATTTCGACGCCCTCGCCCCTTAAAATATGATTCCTTCAGGACGAGTCTATTTATTATTAATCTTGGGAATAGCGATCGCCTTATTCCTCTCCTCAGTTTACAGCGTGTCAACTGGTATTCTGGGAACGCTACTATTTGATGTCATTGTACTGGGATTGACGATCGTCGATGCAGTTTCGACCTGGACAAGGCGCGTGGAAATCACCCGTCATCCACTGGGACGATTATCGATCGGACGGGATAACCCAATTGCGCTATCAGTAAAAACGGGGAAGCGACCAGCAAAACTGATAATTCGCGACTATTACCCGATCGAATTTGGCGTTTCCACCCCATTGCTGCAAATATCCTTACCCAGAAACAGCAGTCAGGAACTGACCTACACAGTTCATCCGACACACCGAGGCGAGTATTCTTGGGGAGATATTCAAGTTCGACAACTCGGTGTTTTGGGATTAGCTTGGGATGATTGGAAGATTCCCCAAAGTACCAAAGTCGCCGTTTATCCGGATTTAATCGGATTGCGACAATTGTCCATTCGCCTGACTCTACAAAACACAGGTACGATGCGCCAAGCGAGACGGATGGGAATTGGTACGGAATTTGCGGAATTGCGAGAATATCGGATGGGTGACGACCCGCGCTTTGTGGATTGGAAAGCGACAGCCCGCAGATTGGGAGCCACACCAGCAGCATCCCTACAAGTGCGCGTCCTAGAACCGGAACAAGAGCAAACTTTGATTATTTTACTCGATCGCGGACGTTTGATGACGGCGAGAGTGCAGGGTTTAAAACGGTTTGATTGGGGATTGAACGCTACCCTATCCTTGGCGTTAGCTGGTTTGAATAGAGGAGATAAAGTGGGTGTGGGTGTGTTCGATCGCGAAGTGACCACCTGGATACCCCCAGAACGCGGTCAACATCAATTATCTAAGTTAGTCGATCGACTCACACCAATTCAACCAGTACTTCTGGAACCCGACTACGTTGGCGCTGTCACAAAATTGGTGAATCGACAAACTCGTCGCGCATTAGTTGTCCTAATTACAGATATCGTCGATACCACCGCCTCAGCAGAACTTCTGGGTGCATTGGGACGCCTGACACCCCGCTATTTACCCTTTTGCGTTACCTTGCGCGACCCCCAAGTTGACAAGTTGGCGCACACTTCCAGCGCCAATGTCGAAGGTGCTTACAGCCGTGCTGTCGCCTTAGATTTATTATCCCAGCGTCAGGTTGCCTTTGCACAGTTGAAACAAAAAGGCGTTTTGGTACTCGATGCGCCAGCAGATAAAATTAGCGATCGATTGGTAGACCGATATCTGCAACTGAAAGCGCGAAATCAGCTTTAATTAGCTTTCAGCACTTATGAAATATACCCGTCTGAACCATCAAAATTATCTGCGTTTGCTTAGCGTTGGTGATATCATCACTATTGCTCTCCAAATCTATCTCAACAAACTAAAGTCTTACTTCAGTTTATCTTTAATAGCTCATATTTGGTTAATCATTCCTGTTTATGGCTGGGCTAAATTTTTAGCTCTTTCAGCGCTGATATCGCGCTTGGCGTTCGGTGAATTAATTGGCGAAACAGCAGAAAAGTCTCTCTTGGGTAAACAAAAAATAAATCAACGATTGGGAAACTTTTTGTTTGCCAACTTTTTGCTTGTAACGATCGTAATTTCTGTGACTTTTTGCTTATTTTTATTAACTGTTTTGATATTGGTAATTTTTCTGCAAGCAAGTAGCAGATTATTAGAACCATCTGTTCTCGATAAGCTTAATAAAAGCTTAGCTTTTGTGGCAATTATCACCGTATTATTGGTTACATTTGCTATTTTGTTTATTTTTTTATTGCTGATTGGGATAATATATTCGCGTTTTTTTATTGTTGACTTGCCCTTGGCAATCGAAGATAATATGAGCCCCTGTAAAGCGCTCAGTCGCACTTGGAATCTCACGAATGGGTTTGAATTTAGCGTGCAATGGCTCCTGGCGATCGCATTCTTAATCACTTTGCCAATCCAAATAATTGACCAAATTATTATTGAATTTTTCGATTGGTCGTTCAATTATTTTAAATACAATAACTCCTTTTTAGAAACTGGTATTGCGATTGGATTTCTGTTACTAACTAATGCCATAATTATGCCATTTTGGCAAGCCATTAAAGCAGTTTTGTATTACGACATTCGCAATCGTCGAGAAGGTTTGGGTTTGGGATTAAAGGATTCAGATTAATTCGCTCGCTTGCGGTTGCAATAAATTACCAACAGCGCAAAAAGACCGATACCGACAACGTATTTAAACGGTTCTGCAACGAGAGGACTGGGAGAGAAAAAACCCTCAATTGTACCAGCAACAATCAACATCGGTATAATACCGAATACTAGCTGCGCTGCTTGTCCGCCATAGAATTTGAGCGCATCGCCACGCTTAAATTTACCCGGAAATAAAATAGCTCTGCCAATCAGTAAACCTGCACCGCCAGCCAAAAATATAGCAGGTAATTCTAAAGAACCGTGGGGAAATACAAACGCCCAAAAAGGATAAGCCAAATTATTTTGTCCAACTAGAGTAGCAACAGCACCGATATGCAATCCATTAATGAATAAAATATAAACAGTGAATGCACCCGCTGTAATTCCGCCAGCAACAGCTGCAAAAGATACTTGGATATTGTTAATCATAATACTGCTAGAAGCTAAAGGTTCAACTCCCACAATTGAACCCATCCATAATTTATGTTCGTCTCGTACCATAGTAATCATTCTTTCCGGTATCATAATGGAAAGAAACACCGGATCTTGCCAGGTAAACCACCAGGCAATTAACCCACCCAGCAGAAAGAGAGCAGTAGCAGCGGCGATGTAACCGGATGTTTGCTGCACTGTGGCGGGGAAACCCCATCGATAGAATTCCACCAGTGCCTGCCATTCTTGCCGTCGCGAACCCTGGTAAATTAGGTTGTATGCCCTGGATGTGAGAATTTGCAAATCTTGTACTAGGGTATTGCCGACTTGGTGGGTACGCGATCGCGCCAAATCCGCCGATACAGAGCGGTATAAACTGGCTAATTCCTTGATTTGCACCGCTTGTAACGACTTTAATCCTTTTTTCTCCACTTTTTTCAACAAGGCATCGAGACGCTTCCAGTCAGGTTCCCGTCGTGCGATCCATCGTTGAATATTCATAAAATTTCCCCAAGACTATGCCCAGCGTAACTTAAGATAGCGTCAAAACCATAGTCTGAAAGCACAGGAAAATCCATGTCATCAAACTTTAACCCTCCAGATCCGATCCGCCCTCTGAGTGTTGGGAATGTGGTCAGCAGCGCACTCGTGCTGTACCGCTCTCATCTTAAGTTATATGTCGGTCTTGCTTTCAAATCTATATTGTGGTCGATTATTCCTATCTATGGTTGGGCGAAAGCTGCTACGATCAACGCTCAGATTTCACGTCTGGCATTTTGCGAATTAATCGATAAACCAGAAAGCGCATCCAGTGCTGAAGATCGTGTCACTCCCAAGATGTGGAGCTTTTTACTGGCAGGAATTTTAGTCGGGCTGATAATTTTTGGTGTCAATATGGGGATATCCTTAGTGTCAACCATTATAATTTTTATCCCCGCCACACTAATTTTTGCTAGTTCTAGGGATAGTACAGTAGGAAGCCCTATTTTTACTTTGGTACAACTTGTGGTTAATTTGGTTAGTTGGGCTGTACAACTTTGGTTCCAAGCTCGCTTTTTGATTCCGGAATTGCCGCTTGCAGTAGAAAGTAATGTCGATGCGACGGGAACAGTTAGCCGTAGCTGGGAGTTAACTAAAGGTTCGGGGCTCAGAATTCAATTAATACTACTTGTAGCCTATCTAATTACCGCGCCAATCGCACTTATTGCGGCAATTCCTCTGTTTTTTGCGCTCGGTTCTTTGATTTTTCTTGGAGTCCAAAGCAGCAGTGCATCTGCATCTCCTGAAGCAGGCTTAGTATTAATCGGTTCAATCTTGGCATTTATAGTTCTATTGATAGTTGCTGGAGCATTGACAATCCCCTTCTGGCAAACCATCAAAGCTGTGATATACTACGATCTGCGGAGTCGTCGCGAGGGGATGGATTTGCAAATACGCGATCGCAATGTTGAAATGTAAATTTATTGAGCGAGTTTTAAGTCATTGGAAATAATTTAAACTTGCCTAATAACTTAAAACTCAAAACTCAAAACTCCAAACTTTCTATAAGTCATGCGCTTTTTTAATCGAATCACACTCCAAACACCAGAAAGTGTAGAACTGGAATTCACTTTAGCGGGAATTGGCAATCGCGCTTTTGCTCTCTTGCTTGACTATATTGTCTTATTCTTAACCTTGTTTTTGTTCTGGATTACCTGGATTGCATTTTCCATACAGCTGGTAGAAGCGTTCAAAAATATAGAGAAACTGGGAATCTGGCTGTTTGCGATCGCATTCCTGCTCAATTTCCTTATTTACGTAGGTTACTTCGTATTTTTTGAGGTATTTTGGCAAGGACAAACACCCGGAAAACGCTACGCCAAAATTCGCGTAATTCGCGACGACGGTCGTCGAGTAGGCATCCAACAAGCTACATTGAGAGCGTTACTGCGATCGATAGATGATACCTTATTTATAGGAGCATTTTTAATCATTTTGGGAAAACGAGAAAAGCGACTGGGAGACATGGTAGCCGGAACGCTCGTCATTCAAGAAGAATATCTGGTCGCCACAATAAACTTCCCCATCTCCGAACAAGCCAAACAGCTTTCAAAAGAACTACCTCAAATGGCAAATATCTCCAATTTACTACCGGATGACTTTGCCATGATTCGCGAATATTTGCAGCGGCGTAGCGCGATGACAGCCAACGCAAGCGCGGATTTGAGCTTACAAATTGCTCGTCAAGTTAGAAACGTAATTGAGTTAGAAAATTTGCCGGAAGGATTGACCGCAGATTTATTTTTAGAAGCGGTGTATCTCGCATACCAGCAGCAATCATCTACTTATTAAAGTTATACCTTGCCGATGAAAATTTATATCCTAAATATGGTAGGAACATTAAAATGATTAATTGGGGCTTTTAAGTCAGGTGGGCATTGC
>NZ_JACJUP010000210.1:0-7750 GCF_014748295.1 Planktothrix sp. FACHB-1355
AAATATGTTAGGCAGGATAATCCGTGCTAGCAAATTTGATATTTCAAACGTTGATATAGGAAAAAAAGCTGAAAATCAAACTATTTTACTACTTGAATTATTAGTTAAAAGTAAGAAAAAAGCTTGGAAAAATACAGAATATGTCAATAAGGCTATCGAACAATTGCTTAATAATCTCAAGATTGTCAACAGCAGCAGTGTAGAAATTATAAAAACAAATGAACATAATTTAGAAAATCATTTTTTTGAATTGTCGCCTCAAGATAAAGTTGTATTACTTAATGAATTAACCAAAGATTATAATGTTAACCGAAAGTTTATTTATGTTTTAACTCCCAAAGGTCATCTCAAAAAGCTTGAAGTTTTAATCCTTAAAGAGGGTAATAAAAAAATTGAGATAGCACCTACACCTATTGACTTTGCATATCAAATACATTCAGAAGTTGGAAACCAATGCTATCAAGCGATGATCAATGGAAAAAAGGTCGCTCTAAATACACCTCTAAAAAACTGGGATATTGTGGAAATCATCAAAAATAAAAACAGTCACCCCAGTTTAGAATGGCTGAAGCAGCCAAAAGATATCCAAAAGAACCACCCATTTGTTACAACTAAGTCTGCTCGAAAAAAGATTATTGAATGGTACAAAAAGTCACATCGGGAAGAGATGGTTATTCGGGGACGGGAATTACTCGAAAAGGAATTGGGTAAGAAGGCTTTTGAAATGTTGCTTAAGTCTGGGGTAATGCAGGCCGTCGCTGAATCGCTTAATTATCTTGCAATTGAAGATTTACTGGCAGCTTTAGGGTCTGGTCCATTCAGGTTGAATCTAGTAGTCAATGATGCTGTTGTAGAAGAAGCGGGTGAGACTAATAAGGAAGGAGAGAGCAAAAACAAGAAGGAAGATAGTAAAAAGAACGAAGAAGAAAGTAAAAAGAAAAAGGAAGAACAAAAATCAGACTACGGTATATTGAAGTTGAGTAAAGTAACTAATGAAATATATAAAATCAAGGTTCAGCGAGGTTGGGATTTACTGACAAAACAGATAAACAGGAAGGAGGTTGAAAAGTTAATTAGTTCTAGTTTAATAAAAGCATTGCTTGAACGAGAAAGGTGTCAAACATTTGAGCAAGTTCTTATTAAATTGTATGAAAATGAAGCAGAAGTAAAGCGGATAGTAAATATACTCCAACAATTATTAGATAAAACTCATCAGCAGGAACAAATCCAAACTTATACTACTCAATCTGTAATGTTATCCCTTGCAACAGCGATTTCTTCCGATGTTTTACCTTCTAAGGGTTCGCCAATCTCTTTAAGAGATATAAGCAAGAGCTGCATCCATTTAGCTAAATGTTGTAACCCTGTTTACTATGAAGAAAGTCTAGGTTTGATTAAGAGTTTAAGTTTGATTAAGCGCAAAGGTAATAAAATCTTTCCTGAAAGTAACGGTCGTGGCATTTTCATCCACCGTCCAGAGTGTCACAATTTAAAAAATATACCGAGCGAACGTCGCTGCCCTGTTCTCTGGTCTATCGATGTTGAAATTGAGACCGTTAACCGAGCTAATATGCTCAGCGAGATCACAGGATATTTAGGAGCTAACGGCATTAACATCTCAGAAGGCAATTTTAAACCCAAACCCAAACCCAATCAAGATAAAGCTGTGATTAACCTGAGCATTGATGTCCGAAATAGCCAAGAATACAAGCAAGTTCATAATCTTTTTACCCAAATTAGCCGAATGAAAGATGTGTTGGCGCTTCGCTACGTTGAGAACTAGACAATGGCTTGTGTAGAGGAATAATAAAGTTAAACAATTTCAATATACTCAGACGAAAGTGGGACGGGATGACGAGCGAACGTGAAGAGATCATAGCAATGCAATTTATGATTGATGCTTACGGACTAGAAAAGCAAGTGGCTCTCCCGGATGTTTGGCGGAAAAAGTAGCGACTTATACATTTTTGCTGGGCACATAAGGCTGAAAACCTCGATCCAGCTAGATTATACCGCTCTTCTGTCACTTTCAGCAGAGAAAAAGCTGAAATTATTATGCAGAACGACTTGTAGCAACCTTCGCTACGTTTCAACGTTTCTATCAGCTTGCGATCGCTAAATCATTCACTAGGGAAGCTTCTCACGATTTGGCTGATATTTTTCTCTCATCAGAGTGACAGAAGAGCGTTAGAGTGACACAAGAGCGGTAAGCTTGTGTTATCACCACAAGTACGGGAGAGCCGAATTATTCGCCGCGCTATCGCTAAATTTCAACAAGCAACTACCAGTGAAAAACCAATGGTTTTGGCCTGGTTAATTAGGGAAATTTTAACCCAAATAACTCCGGCCAAAAAACCTAGAGCTAATCCGCGAGTTGTCAAGAAACACCGCTCGAAAGGGTAAGCGTTCCCAATACCAACTTATGCTAACCGAGTCTGAACCCTGATGGGGTGGGACTACTACTCCCACCAGTCGGGCGGGTAAGATGGATGCCAGTTGGAGTTTGGGCAGAAATTTGGGAAACAATGTGTTGACCAGTTGTTGATAACCTTCAATGGCTCCCTGATAGATATCTGCTGTGTAAGCCAGCAATAGTTCAGGAGACAAGACTTGGGTAGTTCTGAAAGCTTGGACAGAAGATGGAAGGCTCAGATAAGTCTCACCCTTTGCACGGCAGGATTCCACTTCAATCCTGAGTTGGTTTAGACAATGCTGCATCATCAGCGAGAAACAAGAGTTTCTTACCTTAGATAGATGTGCTTCAATCTCATCTAGAGGGATTGGATTGGCATAGGAATGGTGGCGTTTGCTTAGATGAAGTGCTGCGTGCCAAGCGGCTTCAAGTGAGAGGTATCCTGCTTCGACTGGGAGTGATCGCTGCTGCAATAACTGGGAAAGTGAATCGACTATCTGCTCAAAAGTCCGTTGCCAAGCCCCTGATGCCTGCTGTTTTAGTGGAGTACTTGTGAAATAGTTCCAACCCATTGTGAAAAGTTTTTCAACTTCTGGAGCAAAACCGGAATCATGCTCCGCAAAAAGTTTTTCAACTTCTGGAGATAATTCAACAACATCTTCTAGACTGTCGGTTCCAAAATACCAGCCAGTTTGAAAGTAGGTGTAATGAACGTCTGTGTCGGTTACTTGAACTAGGCGAACTCCCAAGGGAGGTAGGCTTCCATCATTGTGTCGAGGCACAACTAAATTCGCCAACGAACCGATACCATCGATCCACGCTTGTGTTGCTATTCGCACCTGCCATCCCAATTCAAGTGCTGATGGTTGTGAAATATCTTGGGTAAAGCTCCAGTCCAGCAACCTTTTTTTCAAAATTTCAGTGAGACATACAGGATTTCTCTGGACGATCGCTGCTATTGTCAATGCGATCGCCTGATTGAGATTATTGGTTTGCTTGGACTCAACAAGCTTGGTGTGCAAAAATTCCCGAATCAGTTCGTGGAGCCTATAGGTTTCCTTCGCTTCATGCTGAATCAGATGTAAGTCGAGCAGGAAGTCATCCCTGATTTCTTCTAGTTCTTCTGGATCGCGATCGGGAAAACACTGCTCTACCAAAAGCCAAGAAATTGGGACTAAATCGAATAGGCTCAAGAAACAGCCCAACTCTTTGGCAGCAGGACTTAACTCTTTCCAGCTCAACTCAAAGGCGGCTGCTACACCTAAGTGGGCAGTCATGTCTGATTCTGACTTAGGCGTTTTCAAAGCCTGCTGCTCCAGTCGTTTCTCATGCAACCGTCGCTGCATTTCTGCTAGAGACAAACTAGATTTCCGATCTAGATAGCGTCCGACTAATTCTAGTCCTAAAGGCAGACAGCCTAGCCACTGGCACAGCTCTCTGGCAACTTCTAGTTTCCCTTGCACTCGTTCTATCCCAATTAGCGACTCAAGTAAAGCGATTGCCGCGTCCGGAGCGAGGACATTTAGCTCTAATCGTTCTGAGGATTTCAGTAATCGTAGCCGTGTGGTGAGCAGTACCCGAAAGCGAGAAGCAGGGGGTGGCAGGTAAGGCTTGAGCTGTGTGTAGTCATTAACATCATCCAGGATGACAAGGACATTTCCCTCTTGCCAGTGCTGCCAACACCACCGCACTTGGTCGCGTAATTCTTTGATGTCTTTAGGGGGATTCAAACCCAAATGAACTTGGGTGAAGTTGACGATCTGAGTCCCTACATCCTGCTCTAGTGCTTGGAGCCAGCAAATGCCACCCTGGTAAGTTTCTCGGTGAGCTAGGGCATATTGAATTGCTAGTTCTGTTTTACCTACTCCTCCCATACCTGCGATCGCAGAGATTGCTACGCAGTCTGCTCGCTGCAACTTCTGGTGTAGGGTTTCCAGTTCCTTTGAACGTCCTACAAAGTCAGTGGCACCTGTGTAGGGAATGTTTTGAGGGATGCCAACTGGTTTAGGAGGTTCAGATTGATAAATGCTGATATTCTGAATATTGTCTCCAGTGGTTAAGTTACCACCGACTTGAACATTCTCAAGAATGCTCTGCTTCATCTGTTGGAGGTCAGGGTAATTCTCTTCTGAAGACACTTCATCAACGCTCATCACTTCATGTATCTATTTCAACAATAGGCAAAAACAAAGTCTCCTCAATCTCCTGTCGCACTTGAGGAGTTACTTCACAACCGCTATTTAGGCAACCTACCAGCAACTCAGTGGCATCATAATATTGCTTTAGTAATTCCTTGTGGCGGTCACCGAACTGCCAGTCGTAACCGATATTGCGATACTTAATCATCACGTATCTTAATTGCTCAGTCCAAGCTTCACCATTAGCTTGCCACCACGAATTAAATGCTTTTTTGTCTTTATTCACGTTAGATAGTTGAGAATTGAGTTGTTGAAGTGCTTGAGCTAAATCAGGTTCAATATTTAGGTCAAGTGCCATAGCAAGGGCATAGCTAGGGTCAGAATTAGGATTATTAGGATCAACAGCCATAGCAAGAGCGCTTGCAAGGGCATAGTCAAGGTCAAGTTCAAAGGAATGAGCAAAATCAGGATCGAAAACACAGGCAATATCAAAGGCATTGTCAAGGTCAAATTCAATTACACCAGCAAATTCAGGTGCAAGTACATGGTAAAAAAATCGAACTGCGGCTGGTTTGTAGGGAACCAGTAACGATTTCTGTTGAACCCAATTAAAAAACTGCTTAAATTTCCGATCTGTTGCAATTATTGTATCAGTTTTTTGTTTAATTAACTCTAGCAGAGTATCAGCTTTTGGTAATATACCTGCTGTTAGCACAAAGACTTCTATCCAACGTGGCTCAACGATGTGGTTTACTAGCTGTTTCAGAGCTTGAATATCAGAAGTCGCAACAATTTGTTTAGCAGTAAAGTACTCTTGAAACGTGAGATGGGAGAAGGAGTAAACACGCTGTGACCGTTCTACCAATAACCCATGCTGTACCTCAATAGATTTTAACACTGCATCACTATCCGTTTGTAGTGACTCTGGCTCTGTATAGACACCAGGTAAAGTGCCAAGATAGTCGGCAATGAGCTGTTGAATTTTGCTTTGTTCAAAAAAGTAGTTGCCTTGCTCAAACATAATAGCTGCAACCTGACTCATTAGTTTGTTTTTATGTGACAAGGACAGATTCCGATAGACTTCCTGCCGTTGAACGCCCTTTTCTTCATCCCATCGGATGAACAAAATGTTCAACCCTTCTTCATATAGCTTTGCTCGATTTTTAGGCAAATCTTCTAGGTTTTCAAAGACTAAGCAAGCTAAACTAAGTAATATCGGTGTTACCGCTAGCTCTCTAATCCGATTATTTTCTGGCTGTTGCAGTTTCTCAATAAACTCAGCAGCCCTTGCTAAACCTGTATTTTTAACTTTCCTAGTAACTGCCACGAACCACTTTTTTGCAAAAGTTTCAATCTGTTCTTGATTGAAATCTGCAATTTCAACATAAGTAAAACCATTAAACCTATATTTCTGAGCTTGAGTTCGACAGGTGAGCAAAAACCTATTTTTGAAATATCGCTCGGATAGAGCCGTAATTTGTTGCCGAACCAATTCGCTATCTTGTTCTAAAATTTCATCTAATCCGTCTAAGAAAATTAGCGTTCTGCCCTGCTTGAGCAATCTTTCAACATCCGCAGGAGTGATATTACAAATTTCCAGGTCTTGGCTGATGTAATTTAGAAGGTCGAAACAGCCTGTATTCCTGGCACTGTCAGCAAACCTTTTCAGTCCAATAAAAATCGGTACACAGTTAGCCTGAAACTTGCCCTTATTACATTCAATGGCGAGATGTTTCAAAAAGGTAGTTTTCCCTGACCCTGGTTTACCGAGCACCATGAGTTTAGGATTCTTTTGTGCTGCCTCTAGTCCCGGTACTCGCTCCTGACGCACCTTGCCTAAGTAAAAGCGGTCAAACTCATCAGCACTGGGATCGAAGTCTTTCAGGTGATCGGAAATCTTTGCCCAGCGCTGACTAGGTATTTCATCCAGAATGTTGACGTTGACAAAGAGATTATCCAGATCAACTAGATGGGAGATATTCAGTAGCTGTATGGTGCCACACTGGTGCTGGATCTTGTCATAAACCTGCAATCGCGCCTGCTCGACTAGAACAGCAATCGGAAGATTATTCTGGGGCGACTCAACTGGTTTGGGTGCATCACCCTGATTCACAATCTGAGTGATGTTGCCAATGTAGATATCTCGACCCGCTTGCAGGTCGCTGGCAGCAGTCTGTTCAGCTTTTTTGGGGTCAGGGCACTCGCTCACACTGTTCAAACACTCAGATTAAGTTGCTCAGATCTACATTTTCAGCTTTCAAATTCCTATCTGCCACATCATTGAGCTGGGGTTGGCACGGCGAGTGGTACTGGGTTACAACCGAGTGAGAGTAGAACATATCTGGGAGAAAGCTAGGTTGATGAGCGAGCACTCTGGGCCTTTTTCATTTATAAACTCAATCTGATTGAGCGAGCAGTCGCAAGTCAGATTAACCAAGGGTTAGCGGTAACTACTGCCAATAGACAAGCAGCGTAGAGTGTATGCCGTATTGGAGGAATCATTGGAGAGAAGCAGACAGGGCTCCTTATTGACTGAGAAAACTATCCGGCTCTAATCGATAAAGTCCTGGAATACAGAAGAGTTGGCCTTTTAGATTCAATGTATAGAAGCCCTTAAAAGCATATTGATTGAAGTTTTCTACCCTTTGTTAGTTCCCCAGAACGCCCGAAAAGTATGAGCGATCGCCCAAACCCCGAACAGGTTTTGCAGAGCCTTCTCCAGAATGTTCAAGTTGGCGGCAATTTAACCACAGGGGACATCAGCCAGATTCTGAACCTGTTCATTAGTATCAACCAGCCTGAATCTTTCAATCCGACAGGTATACCTCAAAATATTCCCTCCAGTGGCACGATTAGGTTTGTGGGGCGTTCCGAGGAACTCGAACGTCTGCACCAGATGTTGCAGCAGAATAACCGAGTGGTAATTGCTGCTATTGAAGGTATGGGGGGAGTCGGCAAAACAGAACTGGCAATCCAGTATGCACTGCTTCATTTGCTATTGCTCACCTATCCAGGCGGTATCTGTTGGTTACAGGCGAGGGATGAAGATGTTGGCATTCAGATAGTGCGATTTGCTCAAGCTAAATTGGGCGTTAACCCACCGGAGGGCTGGGACTTACCGAGCCAAGTCGATTTCTGCTGGTCGCGCTGGCATGAAGGAAACGTGCTGGTGGTGCTAGATGATGTCAATGATTACCCA
>NZ_JACJUP010000211.1:0-7680 GCF_014748295.1 Planktothrix sp. FACHB-1355
TTTACGATTTTAGATTTATTCCACGCCACTTGCGGGTGGGGCATGAACCCAAAATTTCTTTTAATCCAAAATCCAAAATCCAAAATCTAAAATTTCTAGTCAAAAGTCAAAAGTCAAAACAAAAAGCGTTCTGGGGAAAACGCGATCGTGCAAAACAAACCTTCACAGCGGTTAAGTCGCCGCCAATTCCTGCTAAATTCAGCACTTACAGCTGGCGGTATCGTCGCCGGCAACACATTTTCCAAATCCGGATTAGCACAAGCGTCCGGTATCGTCACATCGGAAAAAATGCGTCCCCAAATCCCCCACGGTGTCGCCAGCGGCGATATCAGCGGTAACAGCGCCACGATTTGGAGTAAATGCGATCGACCCGCACGCATGATAGTCGAATATTCCACCAACGAATCTTTCCGCAACGCGCAAAGAATTGTCGGATCGGCTGCTTTGGAAAACACCGATTACACAGCGCGACTTTACCTTGACGATTTACCCACAAATCAACAAATATTCTATCGCGTTCTATTTGAAGATTTAGCTTATCCAAACACCTACAGCGCCCCCGTTCCCGGCACTTTTCGCACCCCACCAACAGGTAATCGCGATATCTTTTTCGCTTGGTCTGGTTGCAGTGTCGGTCAAGGTTGGGGTATAAATCCAGATTGGGGCGGTATCAAAATATATGAAACTATTAGAAAGCTGAATCCAGACTTTTTTATTCACTCCGGTGATAACGTCTACAGCGATAACCCCATCCTATCGGAAGTAAAACTAGATAACGGCAAAATCTGGAAAAACATCACCACACTAGAAAAGTCAAAAGTTTCGGAAACTTTAGCCGAGTTTCGCGGGAATTACATCTATAACTTATTGGACGAAAACGTGCGCCGCTTCAACGCACAAGTGCCGTTGTTGGTGCAGTGGGATGACCACGAAACGCGCAACAACTGGTATCCGGGACAGATGCTTAATGAGGACGATCGCTATCAACTGGTGAAAAGCTGCGATCTCTTATCTGCAAGGGCGAAACGAGCATTCTTTGAGTATCTGCCAATTCGCTACGATGCCAACGATCCAGAGCGAATTTACCGCGCTTTTAATTATGGATCGAACTTGGATATTTTTATGCTCGACGAACGCAGTTATCGCGGGCAAAATACAGCCAATCGTCAACAGGTAGCCAGTGCAGAAACAGCATTTTTAGGTAGTACGCAAGTACGTTGGCTAAAAAATAAATTACTTGCCTCCAAAGCCACTTGGAAAGTAATAGCTAGCGATATGCCAATTGGCATTATCGTTCGCGACGGTCAAACCGCTTTTGAAAACTTCGCCAATGGTGATGGCCCCCCATTGGGACGCGAATTAGAAATTGCCGACTTGTTGCGTTTTATCAAACAAAATAATATCAAAAATATAGTTTGGCTCACATCAGATTTGCATTATTGTGTAGCCAGCTATTACGACCCATCAAAAGCTCAGTTTGCTGACTTCAAACCTTTCTGGGAGTTTGCTGCTGGGCCACTGCACGGCGGCACTTATGGGCCACAACCAATTGACAACACCTTTGGCCCCCAAGTGAAATACGAAAGTGCCCCAGCCGGGATGAAACAAAATCTTCCTCCTTTAGAGGGATTGCTATTTTTTGGCACTGTAAAAATAGACAGCGGTACGCAAAGAATGACTGTTGCTTTTATCGACGTAGAAGGGAAAATAGTTTACCGCGTTGAGTTGCAGCCAGAGTCTGACTGATTTTTACGGTAGATTTCAATATTTTACTTTTTTTATCTTTTTTGAGATGGACTGAGTTAACGTCTCCGGAAAAGACGATCATGGAAACATAATCGAAATTTCTATTTAGCAAAAAACTGGGTGGAGCAAGGCAATGATTACTTCTAGCGTTCATTACTCGATAGACGTTATTAAAGACGAAGCTCGCGAACTTGTACACAAAGGACTTGTTAGCCGTCAGCAACCTATCTATGCGCTTTGTCAGTACATTAGACCGGGTGAATGGCAATGCGTTGAGTTCGAGTTAGAGGATAGAGGCTTTTTACTAAGGGATCGCATTTGCGATTTGGTGGGTTGCGAAAAATGGAACGATGATTAATATCGCTTCTGTTCGCTTTTGGGTTATCCGGTTTTCGTGGTAATCATAAGAACTTATTTAATCGTAGGGTGAGAGATTGTATGGGCGATGTGTTCAACACTTTCAACCAATAATTAAGTTCCCGTGCTGTAACCCACTATTTCACTACTTGTAACATAGACTCAGATCTTGCACCTGAGCTAAAAACCGGGTTTCTTGCAAATAGCTAAACCTGAAAGCCTAGATTTTTCGTAAAGCAACCCGGTTTTTCAGGTCTTGAATTACCCCTACAGTCATAGCGTTTGATATTGTGTCCGGTTGCATCGGTAGTATATGAGTGATGCTCTCATATTGTCTGTTGGAATTGAGGGTTAAATTTTTACCGCAGATGTAGGCAGATAAACGCAGATAAACGCAGATAAGAGAGAGGTTTTCATCATCAATTTGAAACTCCTCGCATCGCCAATAGTGCTGTACCGTAAGCAGCGGCTGTGTTTACTGGTGGTAAGATAGGTACTTGTAAGTAACGGTGGCGAATTTTTGTCCAAGTGGGATTTTTCGCACCGCCGCCAGCTGTGTAAACGCGAGTTAAAGGAGTTGCACCAAATTGTTGCAATAACTGATAACCGCGTGTTTCAATGCGGGCGATACTTGCCAATAAACCGTGCAGAAATTCGACTGGATTTTCGGGACGCGGTTCGAGTCTTGGCGGTAAGTTGGGGTCGTTGATGGGGAAGCGATCGCCTGCTTTCAATAAAGGATAATAATCAAGTAAACTCTCTTTTTTTGCATCTATCTCGCGGCTGAGATTTTCTAATTCAGTATCGGTAAAAAATTGCCGCAATACCGCGCCTCCAGTGTTAGAAGCACCGCCAACTAACCATAAATTTCCTAACCTATGACTGTAAATTCCATATTTTGCATCATCTACGCGAGTGCTACTCAATAGCTTGATTACCAAAGTAGAACCTAAAGATGTACTAGCTTCACCGGGAGATGTCGCACCGCTGGCGAGAAATGCCGCGATACTATCAGTTGTCCCCGCACAAACTACACAATTTCGTTTTAAACCCAAATTATTAGCTATTTCGGTTGTTACTTCACAAATAGGAGTTCCCGGCGCGATGACTGAGGGTAATTGAATCGATATTTCCAGATTTTCTAGCCATTTGGGATAACAAAGTTGCTCGACATCGTAACCGAGTTTCAAAGCATTGTGATAGTCTGTTATTCCCAATCTTCTATGTAAGAGAAATGCCAACCAATCTGCTTGATGGAGAAAATATTTCGCATTTGCAAACACAGGTTGCTGAGTCCACCACAAGAGTTTTGCCAGTGAGGAAGTCGCACTGATTACTGTATGATTTGGCGGTGCAATTTCTCTCACCTTATCCATCACTTCTATACCCCGCGCATCGTTATATAAAATCGGTTCATCGATTGGATTTCCAGCAGTATCGCACAGCAACACAGTGGAAGAAGTGCCGTTGATGGAAATAGCTTTGATTTGCGATCGCACTTGTGAGGGAATCTCTTGGATGAGAAAGAATAAAGCTTGCTGCCAAATTTTTGCTAAATTATCTTGTGGCGCAGAATTATCTTGTGGCGCAGGCGTCCCCGCCTGCGACTCATCAAAAGCATATTGCGTTTCAGATTGGATAATTCCTTCTCGGTTAATTGCGATCGCGCGTGCGCCAGATGTACCGAAATCGATGCCCAGGTAAAGTTCCATAAGTGCCTAATAAATTTCTTCAACTATGATACAATTTGACTGTTATACTAATTACCAATGCCTAGTGAAATTGCGCTTGCTGCAAATTTTTCGGAAATCCGTTACGCCCAATGTTGGGAAGATGCCGATATTCTGCTATCTGCACTCGATATCCAAGCAGATTCTGTTTGTTTGTCGATCGCATCTGGTGGAGACAACACACTGGCGATGCTGAGTCGCAGTCCAAAACGAGTCATTGCTGTAGATTTGAGTCCAGCACAAATTGCTTGTTTGGAATTGCGAGTCGCAGCTTATCGCGAATTAACTCATCCAGAATTATTGGTGTTGATGGGGTCAAGGAATGACTTAGAAGAACCAAAAGAAAAGATATCTTTTTCTCCAACTTTTAACCTGCAAATCTCCAAAATCAGAACTCATCTGTACCGCCGCTGTCGATCGCACCTATCGCCAAACGTGCGCGAGTTTTGGGACGATCGTCTGAGTGCGATCGCTTCTGGTATCGGCGCATCTGGAAAATTTGAGCGATATTTGGCGCTGTTTCGCCGCTACATTCTACCCTTAATTCACAATCGAGACGATCTGATCGGTTTCCTTCAACTAGATACCCCCGAAGAACGACATATTTTTTACGAAAATCGTTGGAATAATTGGCGATGGCAGCTTTTATTTCGAGTTTTCTTCTCCCAGTTTGTGTTGGGACGATTGGGAACCGACCCCAGTTTTTTGAAGTATGCTAACATTAGTTTAGCAGAGCATCTCTTGGCACGCATCCGCCATGCTTTGATAACCCTCAATCCGGCGGAAAATCCCTATTTACACTGGACGATCTTCGGGCAGCATTTGCACGTACTTCCCTACGCTTTGCGTCCAGAAAATTTCGATTCAATCCGGACTAACCTCGATCGTTTGGAGTGGCGATGTACTGCTATTGAAGATTTTTTAGGTAATTGGGATGAAGATGTTATCGATCGCTTTAATTTGAGTAATATTTTTGAGTTTATGTCTTTGGATAACTACCGCGATTTGCTGAGACAAATAATGCGAGTTGGACGGCGCAAGGGAAGATTGGTATATTGGAATCGGTTAGTAGAACGTCGTCGCCCCGAATCGATGGCTGACTGCTTGCGATCGTTATCCAGTTTGGCTGAAGAATTATATCAAAAAGATAAAGTTTTCTTCTATAGAGACTTGATAGTAGAAGAAATTATTTAATCGAATTGGATGACTGGTGATGGGTGCAACTCAAAACTCCGACTTCTTGAAGAGTTCGGGGTGTTCAATTCCAGTAAAAAAGACAAATGAACAAAGAACAATTACTAATTAGCAACGATCGATTACCTACACCCGCTGATGCCCATTGGGTTTTAATTAGAAATGATAACAATATAGTAGGACGTTGTTCTCTGTGGTGGGAAAATACTCCACCTTACTTTAATCATCGCTTAGGATTAATCGGTCATTATACAGTTGAAGATGCCGCAGCAGCAGCTCGAATTCTGCAACACGCCTGCGAACAATTAGCCGCGTTTGGTTGTACAATGGTAGTTGCTCCCGTTGATGGCAATACTTGGCAAAGCTATCGACTCTTAACAGAACGAGGCGAACAACCGACTTTCTTTTTAGAACCTCATAATCCCGATGATTGGCATTGTCATTTTTTAGACCGAGGTTTTACAGCGCTGGCTCACTATACATCGGCTTTGAATACTAATTTAACTTATATCGACTCGCGTTTAGAGAGAGTGGCTGCGCGTTTGGAGGATGCAGGCGTGCAAATTCGATCGCTGAATTTGCAGCGTATGGAAGAGGAACTGCACCGCATTTATACGGTAGCGATCGCCAGCTTTCAAGGTAACTTTCTTTACACACCCGTTAAGGAAGAAGAATTTATCGCCCAGTACCTTCCCCTATTACCTTATTTAAAATCTGAGTTGATACTGATAGCAGAACACGATGGCAATCCAGTTGGCTTTTTGTTTGCCATACCCGACTGGTTGCAAGCTCAACGGGGAGAAACTATTAACACAATTATTATCAAAACCGTTGCCATTTTACCCAAACGCATCTATGCTGGACTTGGTAATTTATTAGTTGCCAAATGTCAGGCGATCGCACATCAATTAGGTTATAGTCGAGCTATTCACGCCTTGATGCACGATGCCAACCCTTCCCGCAATTTGAGCCGCCGTTACGCTCAAACTATACGCGGTTATACCCTCTTTGCCAAACAGTTAATTTAGTCAGTTGTCAGTTGTCAGTTGTTAGTTTATGGTTAATAGCCAACAATGAACAATGAACGATCGCCAACTATCCAACAACAATTATCACTTACCGACAACGAACATTGCAGCTATTTTGCACGATCGCGCTGTCAGCAGCCCTCTAGTACCAGCAATAATCGATACATATAAAAGTAGCAGTCGCATCACGAGTTTTGCCGAACTGGAACTGGCAGCCAGTCGCGCTTGTACCCTGCTGCGCCGCAGCGGTTTGCAGCCTGGAGATGCCGTGCTGGTGTTTTATCCCATGTCAGCAGAACTTTACGGGATAATGCTTGCCTTGTTCCGCCTGGGACTGGTGGCCATGTTCCTAGACCCAGGTGCTGGTAGAAAACACATAGAAAGATGTTGTAATTTACACCCACCTCAAGCATTTATCGGCAGTCCCAAAGCACACCTGTTGCGCTTGGTATCACCCGCGTTGCGTCGCATTCCGATTAAATTTGCGATCGGCTTTCCTGTTCCCGGCGCAATTTCTTTGCACAGCGGACGGCATTTACCGTTAGATCCGGAGATTGTGCGTTGCAACGCCGATACACCAGCTTTGCTCACATTTACCAGCGGTAGTACCGGACAGCCAAAAGCAGCGTTACGCACACATGGTTTTCTGATCGCTCAGTATCGCGCTTTGGCACAAACTTTGCAACCAACTCCAGAAACAATCGAACTGACTGCTTTACCTATTTTTGTGCTGGCAAATTTAGCTTCGGGGATGACAACATTAATTCCCAGAGGCGATTTGCGATTTCCGAGTGCGATCGTACCATCTCCGATAATTGCACAAATTCAAACTCACAAACCGAATCGAATATTAGCATCTCCCGCATTTTTAGAACGCTTAGCTGAATATTGCCTCAAACATCGTATTACCCTGCCTAGTATTGAGAAAATTTATAGCGGCGGTGCTGCTGTCATGCCAGGATCGATCGCACAATGGCAGCACATTTCTCCCCAAGCCGAATTCATCGTCGTCTACGGTTCCACCGAAGCCGAACCGATTGCCCACATTTCCGATCGCGACATCAAACACGAAGACATTGTTGCGACACTCAACGGACGCGGTTTGCTAGTAGGAAAACCCGTTTTTGCCATTCAATTAAAAATTATGTACCAACAATGGGGAAAACCTATTAATTCTTATTCTCGTGCCGAATTTGCCACAGCTTGCCTACCTCCCGAATCAACTGGAGAAATTGTTGTCAGCGGCAATCATGTTTTACCCAGCTATTTGCACGGACATGGCAACGAAGAAACTAAATTCAACGTAGACGGTACACCCTGGCATCGAACAGGCGACGCTGGTTATCTCGATTTGCAAGGTCGCTTGTGGTTATTAGGTCGCTGTCAAGCTTGCATCGAAGACGAATACGGTATCCTTTATCCGTTTGCCGTCGAAGCGGTAGTTCAATATTACCCCGGCATTCGTCGCGCTGCGGTTGTTTCTCATCAAGGA
This sequence comes from Planktothrix sp. FACHB-1355, assembly GCF_014748295.1. Classification (NCBI taxonomy): domain Bacteria; kingdom Bacillati; phylum Cyanobacteriota; class Cyanophyceae; order Oscillatoriales; family Microcoleaceae; genus Planktothrix; species Planktothrix sp. FACHB-1355. The sequence continues at coordinate 7,548 of NZ_JACJUP010000211.1, forward strand.
CAGCGAATTTTAGTAATTGAATTAAACAATCGGCAAGCTCAAATTAACTTGACATCTTTGCAACAATCTCTAGCAAATTATCATATTCAAGCAATTAAGATATTTAAAAAGATTCCTGTAGACAAACGTCATA
>NZ_JACJUP010000212.1:0-7735 GCF_014748295.1 Planktothrix sp. FACHB-1355
AGGACGAGATTCAGATCCCAGGATGCCTCAAAAACCAGACTTACCTGAACATCCTCTACTAGAAGATGGTAGTAACCTTGGACTTGTTTTAAACAACTTACAATACCAACTGGGAACAAGACAACTTATAGAGAAGCTAAAGAAGTTCTACGATGCAGCAGAAGAACTTACAAGCAAGATTTATGGTGGTACAGTTCAAATATTTATTCGTGAAGAAGGTCTAACTCAACCAATTCCTGCAACCCGTCTTTCAGATGGTACATTGCGTTATTTATTCTTAATGGCTTTACTGCTAGATCCAACTCCACCACCACTTATTTGTATTGAGGAACCGGAGATAGGTTTACATCCAGATATTCTACCCACAATTGCTGAAATGTTAATCGACGCATCTCAAAGAACACAATTAATTGTTACCACTCATTCTGATGCTTTGGTTTCCGCTCTTTCCCCTGAGTCAGTAATGGTATGCGAGCGAGATGATAAGGGAAGCCATTTGCGTCGTCTTGACCCCGAACGGCTGAAAAAATGGCTGGAAAAGTATACTCTTGGAGATCTCTGGCGGATGGGTGAAATCGGAGGCAACCGATGGTAAAGGAAATCCGCATTTACATCGAAGGTGGTGGAGATTCAAAGAATACAAAAGCTTTACTTCGTCAAGGATTTAGCGCTTTTTTGAACAAGCTAGTTCAGATTGCACGAAGTAAGGGAATTAAATGGCAAATTATTATGTGTGGTTCTCGTAATAGTGCTTTCAGCGACTTTCAAAATGCGTTATCAGATCATCCAGATGCTTTTAATGTACTGCTGGTAGATGCGGAAGCGCCTGTTAAACAAACGCCTTGGAAACATTTGAAATTTAGGGATAATTGGGATTCACCAGGAGTGGATGATAATCATTGTTATTTAATGGTGCAAACAATGGAAGCATGGTTTATTGCTGACATTGATACTTTAAAGAAATATTATGGTCAAGGTTTTAAAGAAAATTGCATTCCCAAAAATCCCAATGTGGAGAGTATTGATAAAGATAGCTTGGAGCCAAATCTGAAGAAAGCTACCAGCGATACATCTAAGGGTGAATACCAAAAAATTCAACACGCTTCCCAGCTTTTAGAGAAATTGGATGTTGCTAAGGTACGTCAGGCTTCTCCTAATTGCGATCGCCTCTTTACAACCCTTTCTCAAATCATGGGAGGAACAGTCTGAAAAGTTTGGATCTAAGATCGAGAGATGAGCGATCGCACTTTGGCTATGTGCGAGCTTGGGAGTGCGATCGCCTCACCATCGCAGTGATATAATCATAATCAATACTGTTTTTATAACAATCAAAATGCCAGCCAAAGATATTTACCATGATGCCGTAAAAAATGCTTTAATTAAAGATGGTTGGACAATTACAGCCGATCCTTATACTATTGAATATGAAGATGCTGAACTATATGCGGATTTAGCTGCTGAGAAACCTATAGCGGCAGAACTAAATGGACGCAAAATAATTGTAGAAATCAAAAGCTTTATTAGTCCTTCACTAATGAGAGATTTTGAAAATGCTTTAGGACAATACATACTATATCGTAATTTACTAAAATTAAACAATCAGAGATATGAAATTTATTTGGCAGTAAGAGACAGTATATTTGATACATTTTTCCAGAGAAAATCTATTCAAGCCGTTGTCAAACTCAATGAAATTGCTTTGATTGTTTTTAGCAATGAAAGAGAGGAGATTGTAGAATGGATAAATTAAACCATTATCGCAATTTAATCAAGCAAGTTCTTACCGAATACGATAATTTGTCTAATCAATCGTCCGATCGACATTCTGAAACCTGCTTGGTGTTTGATGAAAACCACGATCATTATTTATGGCTAACAGTTGATTGGCAAGGAAGTAAACGACTGAAATATACTCACGTTCATATTAGAATCAAGAACGACAAGATTTATATAGAAGAAGATTGGACAGAGGAAGGAATAGCAACTGAATTAATGCGTTTGGGTGTTGCTAGCAGTGAAATTGTTTTGGCTTTTCAACCGCCAGATGTGCGAGGGTTTACAGACTTTGCTATTGCTTAGAAAGATTGGTTGGGAATTGGTGGACGAAAGAGCGATCGCACTTTTTATCTATGCCAATTTTTCTCAACAAAAAAAACTTCTTGAATTCCCCATATTTTGCCAATAAAAATTCAAGAAGTTGGAGATTGATTCCTACTAAATAAAGCTATGGTGTAGTGATACTGAAATTAGGAGTTGGGGCGAGACGACTTGGTTCTAAATTGCGAGTAGGAGCAAAACGACTTGGTTCTAGATTAGGCTGCCTAAATGAATCGTCATCAGGTTGTTCATTAGTAGAACGGCGACCGGAGTTTTGCAAATCACTACCAGTATTACGATCGCCACTCTCTCCCGCAGAGCTTTCGGGACAGTAATATTGAGGAGCTAACTTGAGCGTAATTTCTATATTTTGCTTGCGTGCATTATCCTGGGTAAAGTTGCCAGAAGGTTGTAATTGTGCAATATCTTCAGAACGTATTTGTTCGACACTTAGTCCTTGCTCCAAACGTTGGCATACTGATTCGGTATAAGAAGAATTTACCGCAAGCCTTCTTCTCACATTAGTATCGGGATAGGTATCTGCCAAACGTTGGTATTGTAATGCGTATTGAGAATTATTAAGTCTTGCTCTTCGCACAGACCGCAAACGACCAGACTGTTGAAATGCTGAAGTTGCCGTTTGAGAAGTACCGCCGCACAATCGTCCTAAGTCTAGCGTGCGAGCATTGGAGGTAATCATATAGCAGGGTAGATCCCCAGTCTCTACTTCCGGTGACTTGACAGGAAAACCGTATTGAGTTATCTGCGGCTGACCAATAGCAGGATATGATATGGTGGCAATAGCGATCGCAGACAACACAGCACCCGACCTCAAAGCTTTCAACATAGAAAATACCTAAAACTGATTTTAGAATTCCCTATTGCTGGGGTCGGAGTTCGATCGGCTAAGCAACTTCACGAAATCTTCATAATAGAAGAGACGAGATTGCGGACGCAGCTTGTGGTGACAGAATTTTGGAAATTTATTGCTTTTTTCGTCAATTCAATTGTTTTCTTATTGATTGGCGATCGGATAATATAATTGGTTAGCTAAATCGGAAATTTCTTTAGCCGATCGAACATTTAACCAGCAGAGCGCATTTCCAAAGGAAGGTAAATAGTAAATATTGCCCCTTTGGTTTGACTGGAACTCTGAGCGACAATACTGCCGCCATGAGCTTCCACAATTCGGCGTGCGATCGCCAATCCCAAACCGGTACCGCTGCCTTTGCGCGAGGGATCTGCGGTATAAAACTTTTCAAAAATATAGGGCAGATCGGTATTGTTAATACCTGGGCCTTGATCTCTAATTTTTACAACTGCTTGACTGCCTTCTTTATAGACAGAAATAAACACTTGAGAATTTGGCCCTGAATATTTAATCGCATTGTCGAGTATATTCAAAAAAGCTTGAATAAGACGTTCTGGATCGCCATGTAATTCCACCATCTCCGCAACATCTAAATGTATGCCGACTTGATGGGATTGCATCCGGGTTTCCATCGCTTGTACAGCCCGATCGATCAGGGATTTCAGTTTCAGCGTTTGCCGTTCCAGTGCCGTTACGCCTGCTTCCAGTCGTCCGAGATCGAGAAGGTCGTGAATTAGTCGCGACAAGCGTTTAATCTCATCTTGTGCAGTTTTGATAAAGCGATCGCGCAGTTCCGGTTCCTCAGCAGCTCCATTCGCCAGCGCCTCCAGCGTCACAAACACATTGCTCACGGGAGTACGCAGCTCGTGCGATACGCTGGCAAGAAATGCTCGCCGCTCATTATCCAAAGAAGCTAACCGCGCACTCATTCGATTCAATTCAACTGCCAATTGCCCAACTTCATCGCTTTGACGGATATTTAATTTGTCACCAAAATTACCTCCACCCATCCGAATAGCAAAATTGCTCATGGACTGGATCGGTCTTGCAATACTCCGAGTCAGATATTCACTAATTGCAGCGCAGAGAATGAAAGTGAGAATGAGAGTTCCTAAAATCGTCCAAATAATTGTTTGAAACTGACGCTGGAACTGCTGCAGCGTGATCGACATCCGCAAGACACCCAGCACGCGACCGTTGCGGACTATAGGACGCGCCACGTACAAGCGATCGTCTTTTGACAGCACGCCTTTGGCAATACCTTGGGCTGTCTGATTTGCAAATGCTTGCTTCATTCCGGGAACTGCAAACCAATCGCTTACCTGATAATCGATATCGGGAGCAGAAGTTGACAGTAAGTGACCATCTGGCGAAAAGACGCGCAGAGTAACTGTTTCTGGTGCCCCGTAGCGTTTTACTGTCAATTCCACCCGCTCTAAATTATTTTCTTCCAGCGAGTCAGCTACACTTTCGCTCAGCGCAGTAGTCCAAGCATCTAGATCTGCCTGCCTGCTTCTCATAAAATAACCGTAGAAAGAAAGCAGAATGTAACCCGCTAGCAGGGAAGTTCCCAGTGCTGTCAGTGCCAGATATGTGGCCAACAATTTTGTGTGAATCGAATTCCATTTAATCCGAATTGGAAAAGTAATCATATCGTATCCAGTTGTATTGTTATCATTTAGGCTACTTTCAGAACAGAAGTACTTTTAGAGCAGAGGGGAAACAAACAACGATTTCTTGCACATTCAACTATAGGATAACGATGCTACCGTACTTGATATCCAAGATTGAGATATTGCCAAAAAAACTACCCCGACCGCATTTGAAATTTAGTCGGGATTTCTGAATGCTTGTAGCTTTTTTTAAATTTCTGCCGAAGCGCTTTTTTCCCCAGCCCGACGCCGCAGCACAGCTTTTATCCGTGCCATGAGTTCGCGAGTGTTGAATGGTTTGGTGACATAATCGTCTGCACCAGCTTCTAAGCCCCAGATTTTGTCAATATCCTGATCTTTTGCGGTCAGCATTACTATCGGTACGTCAGAATAAGCTCTCAAACGCCAGCATATTTCCATGCCGTCTATTCCTGGCAGCATCAAGTCTAAAATTATTACGTCTGGCACCTGCTTGTGAAACAGTTTGAGCGCAGTCATTCCATCTGGCGCTGTTGTTACCTGATAGCCTTCTTTCATTAAAGAATAAGAGAGGCTAGCGCGTAAGGCTTCTTCGTCATCAACTAATAAAACGTGTGGCATAGCGGATTTCTCGATTATGCAATACTTGGCTGCTGTGTAACCGCAGCAATCACTTCCATCAGCTATATGTAATAGTTTTCTTTGAATGTTAATAATCAGTCTGACTTAATATTACTCTCTAGCGGTAGATAAGGCTTCTGTCCAAGGAAGTATTGCAGCTGTGTTCGCTTGGTACTTAGTGTAGTGACGATCGCCTGCGTTTGTTTATCTTACTGGTCTATGAATCTACACTATAGACGTTGCTAATAATTCTATCTAAAGACATAGGCGAAGAGGATCGCTTTTAAATAAAATGACAGATGGCAAATTAACTTGTTTAATTTGCCATCTGTCATTTAGAACTAGCTGGCTAGTGGGGCTATGTAAAATTGTTCTTAAACAGTCGCCATTGCAGGGGTAACAGATTTAACCTGGCCTAGCAGCTTGTGCAATTCTTCACCCTCAATAACTTCTGTTTCCAGGAGTTTGGTAGAGATAGTTTCCAGTAAGTCCCGGTTGGTTTTGAGGATATCCAAAGCTTGGTGATGGGCGGTTTCGACAATTTCCTTCACCTCGCGATCGATGGCTTGTGCGGTGTCATCGCTGACAGCGCGGCGCGGATTGGGCATACCATCGCCCAAGAACATAGATTGCTGACCTTTCTCGTAAGCTAACGGCCCCAAAACCTTGCTCATACCGTAGCTAGTCACCATCCGTTCTGCCAAGTCGGTTGCGCGTTGCAAGTCGTTAGATGCACCTGTTGTGATGCTACCAAAGACAATTTCTTCTGCGGCGCGTCCGCCCAAGAGGGTAGCAATTTCACCCCGCAGTTCGGCTTCATCCATCAAGAAGCGGTCTTCTGTGGGCAATTTCAAGGTATAACCCAAAGCAGCCATCCCGCGAGGGACGATCGAAATTTTCTCCACTTTACCGCTACCGGGCATCAAGAAGCCAACCAAAGCGTGACCGACTTCGTGATAGGCGACAATCTTTTTCTCTTTATCGTTGAGGACGCGGCTTTTCTTTTCCAAACCGGCGACGACGCGCTCGATCGCTTCCGTCAAGTCTGCTTGGGCCACAGCTTCGCGGCGATTCCGCGCTGCCAGCAAAGCGGCTTCGTTAATTAAGTTTGCCAAATCTGCACCGGCAAAACCGGGAGTGCGGGTAGCGATCGCTTTGATGTTAACATCCGCCCCCAGCTTGACTTTTTGGGCGTGAATCTTCAGAATTGCTTCGCGACCGGCCAGATCCGGACGGTCTACCAACACTTGACGATCGAAACGTCCGGGACGCAGCAGTGCCGGGTCTAGAGTTTCCGGACGATTAGTAGCTGCCAGCACAATCACTGTTGTATTGGTTGCGGCAAAACCATCCATTTCCGTCAGCAACTGGTTAAGAGTTTGTTCGCGTTCGTCATTACCACCGTAAAAACCGTTGCTACTGCGGGACTTACCGATCGCATCCAGCTCGTCGATAAAAATTATACAAGGAGCCTGCTTCTTCGCTTGCTCGAACAAATCCCGCACCCGTGCCGAACCTACGCCGACGAACAGTTCCACAAACTCCGATCCGGAGATGCTGAAGAACGGTACGCCGGCTTCCCCAGCCACAGCTTTGGCTAGCAAAGTTTTCCCAGTACCAGGGGGGCCTACCAACAGCACACCTTTGGGGATACGCGCCCCAATTTGAGTGAAACGACCGGGATTCTTCAGAAAATCGACGATTTCCACCAATTCCGTCTTGGCTTCTTCCACCCCAGCAACATCGGTAAAGGTGATTTTAGTTCCCTCGTTTTCTACATAAACCTTAGCTTTGCTCTTGCCGATCGAGATCGCACCTTGAGGGCCACCGCCACGACCGATGAAAAACTGCCAAATAGCAATAAAGATCAGCGGAGGTATCACCCAACCTAGTAAACTGGTAAACCAGGTATTCTTAGGTGGTGGGGGAGCAGCAAATTCAACCCCTTTTTCCTGTAGGAGTGTGGGCAAGTTTAGATCGAAAATGGGTGTAGTAGAAAGCACTTGCCCTGGCTGACCTTCTTCACCTTTGATCTGATAACGAATTTCGTTTTGACCAACCAAGGCACGCTCGACCTGTTGTTCTTCGACTTGGTGAATAAACAAGCTGTAGGGAACTCTAGGAATCTGGGGGCCAAACAAACTCGGTAAAAACAAGTTCGCTAGCAGGAACAAGCTGGACAGCAATAAAAGAATACTGCCAATCTGGCGAAAACGAGGAGGTTGAGGCTGGTCTTTGATTGCCATTTATTTTAAGTCTGCCTTTCAAAACGTGTGTAAACCCATTGATTTCTTGGTTTTACCCAAGTACATCGCACCCAATATCTCTGAACTATTCGCTTTTAACTGTTAACTAATTGGTAACAGCTAAAAGCTGATTGCTTTCAGGTTTGGATGTACGCCCCGATGCTGGGAAGAGACTTGCAGTTGAAAGCCTGAGTCTCGTAAATGCGGTTTTGCAACCGTTTGGGGCAATTACGCTTTCAGCAACGCCAATCAACGTTTTTTGATTCAAG
>NZ_JACJUP010000213.1:0-7717 GCF_014748295.1 Planktothrix sp. FACHB-1355
CTTCTTTATAAGTAAGAAAGAAATATAGATCGCCTACCAGCCCCAGAGCAGGAGCCCAAGGAGTAAATAGATATAATCGGGCTTGGTGAGTTTCACCATCAACGCCATACAGGTATACATTGTAATATTCAGCACCAACTCCTCCTAATTTAAAAAGAGGAGAAACGTATAATAAAGATTTTAAATGTATGAGACTTGCTACATAACAAATGGGAATAATAATTAAACTTTGCAGGCAAACGATACAGATGGCTCTATAAATTAATTGCGGTCTGATCTTGAGGCATCCTATTAAAGGGAACAAGGCAAAGAGAGCCCAAGTTCTGATAAAAAAATTGATACTTGATTTAATAGTTTTAAAAAGGCTCATATCGAAGTCCAAATGAGCCGCAACTAAAGCCACCTCCATAAATAGCATACAAATAATCCATACCCAAATACCAATAGGTATGGTAATTCTTTCTTCAGGTGGAGTGTCTTCGGTTTGATTCCAGAGTTTTTTGCACAGGTAAAAGGCTAAGAACCAAGCCAGTCCCGGTGCTAATAAATGCTGCGCTCCCATCAAGTACAGGATATAGATTCCTGTGATGGAATACCAAACTATTTTTTCTTCAAAATTTTGCGGATAAATTCCCGAAGTTTTTCGTCGTTGGGTTGAACTTTTATCTGATTTTATCAAGCCTGCAAAAACAGAATTTGTCATAAGTTAAACTTTCACAATGGCAGTGATACGCAACGACAAATATTGCATGGTTTTTAGTTGCTGAATTAACGAATGAAAAAACAAAACAACACCTTTTATGTATTATAAATTTTTGTGCAATCTCTGCATCAGCCTTGCGGATGATTAGGCGATGCTGTTGTGCGATCGCCTGCTAGCTATTCAGCACTATATAATCGCTTCAACCACCTGTATCAAACTAATTTTTCCAGATAGTTTCTTTGCGATTCTATGTCGATGTTTTGAAATTCATTATCTTCAGAATTTCCCGTTTTGTTAGGACTAACATCGCGCTTACCAACCACCTTAGCAGGCACACCAACTGCAATAGAATAAGGAGGTATATCTTTAGTAACTACTGCTCCCGCACCAATTACGCTACCTCGACCGATCGTAACTCCATCTAACACTTTCACACCACTACCTAACCAGCAATCGTCCTCAATTACAATGCCCTTGTAAGTGTGTCCTTGCTGTACGATCGGCACTGTCGGATCGGTAAAAACGTGATTGTTGGCAAAAATCCCTACATGAGGTGCGATCAAACAATACTTGCCAATTTTAATATCCCGACCCGTCATACAAGTATAAGGGCCGATCGAAGTGTAATCGCCAATCTCAATATAGCCACTGCCGCCCGAATGCAGTTTGAGATCGGCTGCACGATTCAGGCGTACCCAATCGCCAATCCGAATTTTACTATCTCGGCCAACATTTCTGAGTCGAACATAGCGATCGATCTTCACTCCCTCCCCAATTTCAGTACGATCGGCATTGACAAATTCCACACCAGGTTCAATTTGTACAGATTTACCCAAACCTGCGAAAATATTACGGTATAGTACTCTTCGCAAAACTCTACCCGGCTTCAGCGGAATCCATCCTACCAAAGTAGTTATTAAAGCTTCTTTCAAGTAAAGTAACCGTAAATTAGTCACCGAATTTTTCCTGCCCATGATATTGCACCTTTGACTGATATCGACGCTCAAAAACCACCTTAAATATCCCTGCTATAGCGGCTGTAACTGCAAACTTGCACCCACATTATAAGCCGCCAATTCAGACCGCTCTGCCAAAATACTTTGATAAAGCGTTAAAGAATCTACTGCTTCCATACTAATAGTTCGCACAGGTTGAATCCCTTGACGAAGTTTATACAGCAAATCGGGATTTAAAGCTAACTGAGCAAAAGCATCAGCCCACGCTTTGACATCGCTGGCTGGCACTAACAATCCATCAACGCCATGCTTCACTTTTTCCGCAATTCCCCCCAGTTTGGAACCCACTACAGGAACGCGATAAGCATGACCTTCCAATACCACCACAGGCCCTGTTTCCAACCATTGCGACGGGACAGTTAGCACATCAAAACCTGACAGCGCCGCACCTAATTCTTCCCTTTTTAATTGTTTGGCTACCCGAATGCGCGGATCGTCACCAATGCGAGATAAAACTTGTTTTCGATACTCATCATTGCTGGCAACGCCGTGAATAATTAATTCGATCGGCACATCAGATGGCAGGGATTTGACTGCTTCTACGATGATATGAATTCCCTTAGTCCGATCCCAGCGACCTAAGAAACCAACTTTTAAAGGTTCTCCAGGTTTTTTAGGCTGTAAAACTGTTTGTTTGTAAGCATCGGCAAAAGATTCCGCAATGCCGTGTCTCAACAAGAAAAGCTTTTCTCTAGGTATGCCATTAATCGTCAAAGCTTCGCCAACCCATTCTGACATTACCACAATGCGATCGGCATATTTCGCCATCTCTTGCAAACCCTGCAAACGCGCCGCCGCAAAACCAGGAATCGCAATCGGCTTAAGCAAAGCATTAGCAGTTTTTTCGATCGACCCCGGCGCTTTCTCCAAACGGCGCATCACCCCTGCTGCTGCTTGACTTACACCCACAGGTAAATAGCTCAAACTTTTCACAACTGAAGCTGGCAGATTTTGGGAAACACCGCAACAATAACCGCACCGCACCGGATCGATTTTGCCGTCGCACGCTTCTTCCCCATTCAGCATTAATGTTTGGCGTTGGCAAATTGGCTGAGGCAATCTTACCGATACCGCAGTTCCCATCCCTAATTCTTTAGCCAAACGCAGATGAGGCAAACCGCACTTAGGAGTCCATTGGTGTTGGTGGTAAATATCTGCTTTTTGTTCCTTCAACCAACGAGCGAAATGCTCAAAACCGCCGTGAAAAGATGCACCGTGATTTGGTTCTGGTTTTGGCGTAGGAAATACTGGATAGCGATAAACTTCTACTCCCTTATAAGTGTAAAAGTCTTCTTTAGGTTCATCGCCAGATGCCGCCACCTTGCTCTCTACTCCCATAGCTTGCAGCACGGGCATAATTTCACTCAGGTGGATGTGAATTCCGCCACAACTTTCCGGGAAATAGCGAGCAACTGCTTGAATGGTTTTCATAAATCTAAGATTTTTGCAATTCAACTTTACTGACAATCTTTTTTAAAGAAAGGGCTTGCGATTTATATTTTGCTCAACAAGCCCCGTTGTTGTGAGTTGAGTTGACTCACATCAAGCAAAAACTTTTACCGACAGTAAAGGTTTACCATCCATATATTCTGGAATCGGTGCATCCAGCAATTCCAAAATAGTGGGAGCTAAATCTACTGCGTGTCCTTCTTTCAAAGTAGAACCAGCTGCAATTCCAGGGCCCTTCACCGTTACAAATCCTCTCGCACGATGAGCGCCAGTGCGATTAAAAGGAATAGGGCCGATGCGACCGAATTTGGGACTATCTACCACATCTACAGCCCAATCTTCCCACATGACAACTAAGTCTGCATTTGGTAATTTGGGGTTGTCATCGTAGGGATTTTCGCGAGTACGCACAACACCCTTAACAATTGGCTTGCCGTTTCTAGCATCTTTGAGTTGATGCAATTGTTCGATCAACTCATCGCAGACAGCCTTGTATTCAGAAGCAGAAACAACACCTTGAGATTCCCTTCCTTGTACGTTGAGGCGGATATAGCCATCAGAGAAACCGGGGATATAAAATGCTTTCATCTGCGGCCAGTATGGTTGATACCACTTGGAGGGATGCCAGCTAAACAACTCGGTTTGAGGAGAACCAGTCACTTTGGCTATTTTCTGGTAAAGTTTGCTCAGATATGGCTTAAAGCGACCGGGAAGTGCTGGTTCTACAAAGCGTAAGAATCGGGCTACCCGGTCTGGGTCGTTCTTGAAAGCGTGCAGCTGTTTGTACCAGCTTTCTTTGATATTTTTTGGTGTCAGCGGCGCAGGCGGCGTCATTCCCATTTCTTGCGACTTCAGCAAGGATTTGCCGGGGAAGCTAAACCGATACAGGAATTCCGGTAGCACGACCATGCTCAGTAAATCTGCGGAGTTCGTACCCTGACCGTGAGCGGAAAAGACCATGATGTGGGCATCTTCTGGAGCTTCCGCTAAGATTTCTCCCAGAGACTCGTCTACAGCTTCAAAGTATTCGAGCAGGGGATCTTTGTCCGGAGTGGCGGTGTACTTGTAAAGCGGGTGATCTTTTTGGCTGAGGTGCCAGAAGTAGTGCTGGAAGGTGTGAGTTTCGCCAATCACAGTCAAGAACAAATTCCAAGGTTCCCGACTCAGCAAGTCTTTCGTAATCGCTGTGCGACGCTGGAGTCCGAGTTCCATTTCTCGCTTTAGTTTGGCTACCGATGCTGGGTTGTACCAATCAGAGCGATCGTTATGATGGAATGTATCGGCTGGATGGTCTCCGTATTTCCCGATCAGTTCCTCAAGTAGCCCTTCCGGTTGAGAACCGCGATCGATCATGGGAGCGTGAGCGCCCCAAGCTAAAGCTTGTAAGCCATTTACTCGATCGGAAATTGTCGTCTGAGGTACATCGAATACTGCTACCCGATACTTATCTCCCAGCGCATAAAATGGGGAAATTTCTCGATAATCGTAGGCTCCATGTGCGCCCAAAGTTTTTGTTTGATAGGTTTTTGGATTAAACTCGAATTTAGACCAATAACCTGTTTTGAACGGAAGACAACCTGTTAAAAAGTTTGTCCAAGCGGATTCGCCTTTGTAATAATCCATGTTTTTCAGGCGTCCGTAAGTTCCTTGCTCTATCAGCTTGCGAAGGTTTTTCAGATGCCCCTGCGCCATCCATTCTTCCAACAAAGTAGGCTCGGCTGAATCTAATCCAATAGCAATGACGTTGTTTTTCACAATCTACTCCTACTTCAATCTATGTGTTTATAAATTTCCTGAAGTCGATAAATCAATAAATTTTAGGAACAATCTTGCCTATAAGCTTTTGATGCTCCCTTGACGATTTCCCCTCAGTACACTGTGTCTGGGGAATTGCGTAACTAAGAACCGATGTTAGTCAATACGTGGAAATACTGCAATCACTTAAGGGTGTTCTTTACCTATTCTTTAAAAAAGTCCCTAGTTTGTGATTTAATTGCTAAGTTTGCGTCAAAATTTTCATACAAATGCAGGGAGGGGGAGAGGGCTGAGGGGCTGGGAATAGGGAAAATTTTGACTTTTGACTTTTTCTAGCCCCTCTTGCCATTACTGCTATTACCGTTACTGGCAAGCTCCAAAACCTCCGGTACAGTCGTCGGTATGTAAGTAGTTTCCGAGGGTATAGAGTCAACTCGTTTGGCCGATCGCTTCTGACGTTGCCGCAGCCAAAGCAATACCATTCCGTTCGTGCAAAAAACCGAACCTAAAGCCGCACCAGCCAAAACAAATATCTTCTTCGGGCTCGCCGCCACCTGCGGTAAACTGGGCTCGGAGAAAACTTGAATTTGAGGATAAGCCGCAGAAACAGTGGATTTACCGAGATCTAATCGGGCGAGGGTAGAAGAAAATACGGCTTCGGCAGTTCGCACATCTCGTTCCAGACTTGCCAACGCAGACTCTTTTTGGGCTAGTGTTTTGAGTCTATTTTCTAAGAGAACGATCTGTCGGTCTAATGCCTGCGCTTGTGCCTGGAAACCTTCTTGTTCTGCTTGCGCTGTCACTAAGTCTTGGGAGAGAGCCGTCTTTGCCGAGGCAGATTGCGTATTATTTAGGTTGAGTTGGTTTAGCTCTCCCAGACTAACCGATCGCCCTAAAAGAGTACTGGCCCGATTCAGCAGCGCTGCTTGTGCCGCATCGCGCTTCGCCATTTCGTCAATTACGGCTGGATGATTAGGCAAAAATTTGGCGTTCAAACTGATTAAAGCTGCATTAGACGCGCTGTAATCTTGCAGCGACTTTAAAATTACCGGGTCTGTCTGGAGAGAAAAAGCGTCTCCCGCTTGCTTTGCAGACAAATTTAAATTGGCAGCTAGCTGAACAGCACGCGCATTAGCTTGTTGCTGTTGAGCGATCGCCTCGGATCTCTGTTTGCGTAGCTGTTCGATCGTATTTGTTAACTCTTTAATTTGATCGGCAGAATTTAAAATTGAATTAGCTTTGTATTCTGAAAGCCTTTGCTGTGCTGCTTTCAGCTTATTTTCCGATAACAGGAGCGTCTTCTTTAAGAGTTCATCCTGCTGATCGACCTGTTTATTTCTTAGCTCTATAATCTTCGTTTGCAGTGCTTTCAGGAGAGCAGAGGTTTTTTGTTGAGCTTGTGCGGGATTTTCCCCAGACAGCTCGATCTTCATAATCGTGGTATTTGCTATTGTTGTTACTCGCGGTTGACCAAACTCAGACCCTGACATATTTAGCTCTTGCGATGCCGCCTTCATCACCTCTCTACTTGTGAGCAGAAATTTATAGTTTTCTCTAGGATCTTGAGAAGAGATTAGATACGGAGATTCGCTAGAAGCAGATGCTTGCCCAATACCCGGTACGTTAACATTAGTAGACGAGTTTGCGACAGGCAAACTGATTGCAAAATCACTCGTATAGCTTGGCGATTTAACTTTTAAATAAACTAATGCTAAGCCCCAAATGGCAGCATTAATAGCTATACCCACTGCTAAGTAAAACGGCCAAGTAGGTTGCACCGCTGACTTGGAAGAGGATTGAGGAATAGTGAGTAACTGTGTCATCACTAAATTGTGAGCCTCGATTTACAACTAGGCTTAGGCAGATATTTTATATGATATTTGCACTAAGCTTACATCGGTCTAAAGAATGATGATGCGATCGCAAGCAAACTTTTGATTGTGTTTTAGCGGATGCGATCGCGAACTCCTATCCAAATTACAGGCAGAGCAAGATTAAAAAAGTTCGAGCTACACTACTCCAGCCAAATTTATACTAACAATGCAGCAACCGCTCTTTGCAGCATCGGCTTGCCCTCAAAATGTTGAGGAATACTGGCACCCATCAAATCTAAAATAGTGGGAGCCAAATCTAGAGCGTGACCGATCGGCAGCTCGTCACCAGCAGCAATATCAGGCCCATGAGCTAGCAAAAATCCCCTAGCGCGATGACTGCCAGTACGATGAAAAGGCACCGGCCCAATGCGTCCGAAATCAAGGCTATCTACCACATCGGTTGTGAAGTCATCTTGCCAGATTACCACCAAGTCAGCATCAGGAAGTTTGGGGTCGCAGTCGGTCGCACTTTGGCGAGTCCGCATAATTTTTTGCACCATCGGCTGACCGCTGCGACCATCTTTGAGACGGTAAAGTACCTCGCAAATTTCATCGCAAACAGCATTATATTCAGATGGTGCTACTATTCCATTCGGTTCGCGTCCTTGTAAATTGATGCGGATATACCCTTCCGAATAGCTGGGTAGCGCGAAAGCTTTCATTTGCGACCAGAAAGGTTTGTACCAAAGCGCCGGTTGAAAATATTGCGGTTCCGACTGCTCGAGCAACTCGAAAGGCGAAACTAAATCCGGTTGTTGGCGAAGACCCAAAAACGACTCCAAGCGGTTAAATACTTTCAGAGGCAGATTCGCTCTCAAAAACATTTTCCAAGGCGAGTCGTCTTTTAAATTCCAAAGCGTTCTCAGCCAGCACTTCTTGGCACGTTTGCTCATAATTGGCGCTCCCGGATTTGTTCCCGC
>NZ_JACJUP010000214.1:0-7701 GCF_014748295.1 Planktothrix sp. FACHB-1355
ATTATTTAACTTTATATCCACAGTCGCTAGAGGTTCATTCAAACCGTAATCTATGCGCGGATCGCTGGGGATGCGCTCGCTCTTTGCCTTAACTAACTTATCCAGCAAATAAGCCACATAGGCGTCATTAGCTGGCATTTGGGTGCCAATCTTTTCTTTTGGCCGCTCTGTTGCTTTTGCTTCCGGAGATGGTGTTACTTGAGTATCTCGATCGCGTTCGCTTGCTTTCTTATCGCCAGAACTATTTACCGTACTATTTTCAGGCAATGCAGTTGTTTTGTTATCGCCAGATTCAGTGTTTTCCTTCGCTTCAGATTCTTGTTTTGTCTCAGTTTCCTTGGCAATTTCCAAGATTTTCATTCGCCATTTAGTGGCGGAAATATTATTTTGCTGCGGCTGATTTCGATCGAACTGTATAGTTTTATTTTGGGTTTTTAAAACAACAGTTTGCACATCTTTTTCCTGGAAATCAAAAACCAGATTTTCCTGATTTTTCGCCGCTTCTAGCTGCGGTCTGCCCTCGGTTTCAAACAGATAAACGATACCGCCTAAAAACACCGCCGATATTAACAGAATTAGAGTAGACTTCGGGAACTTCATATGAGACAGCAACCTCCAGATATCTTCCTTATCGCCGCCGCCACCAAAGCCAGCCAGCCGTTCCAAATCCGATTAAAGGTAAAATGACTATACTTATCCAAGTTAACAAGCCAGCTTGGGAAAGTCTCATCTTCAGACGACGCTGGTTTGGCTGCTTGGGACGAATGGAAAGAGTGCGATTTTCTTGCCTATTCAACCAACTGACTGAATTGAGAAACACATCGCCATTTAACTGTTGCTCGAATACCCCATCGCTGACAAAACTAGAATTTCCAAACACAACTAAGCGAGCTTCATCTGAGCGTTTTTTTGGCTTTTTATCCAAATTTTGTTTTGATGTTTGGCTTTCTGACTTATTTGGAGATGCAGCAGGAGAGGGTGATGCTTGTGCTGGCTGGGAATTGGATATAAATTCCGCTTTACGACTCAAAGCTACCCCTAAAATCAACGGCCCTTGGCGATCCTGCTTGGGATCGAAAGTTAATTCCCGATTTTCTAAATCGCTTTCCGCCCAGCTATCTTGAGAAGTCAACAACAGTGGCGTCGCTTCCACACCTTTGATAGGTTGAATATCTAGAGGTCTTGCCATTTGATAGAAAGAAATGCCATTGCCAAAATTTTTAGTAATGGGATGATTTCCGTAGTTAGTCACGATGGGAGTAGCCGGTCCCAATCCAATCAAACGTCCATCATCGGAGGCATCAACGGCAAGACGATTTTCCAGCTTCACACCCCACTCATCCAATAAACTATTGAGTCCCAGATCGGTATTGGGGTCTAATGCCAGTAGCAAGCTGCCACCTCGATCGAGATATTCGCGCAACACTTTAACTTCTTGCTCAAACAAAGCTCGTTTTGGCCCCGCTACCACGACGGCAACGGCATCATCGGGAACTGATGAACGTTCTGCCAAGTTAAGCGCAATGCTTTTATAATTTTTCTGCTCCAGGTACTTCATTGCTTGAGACAGTCCATCTCTGACTGACTCCATCGGTCGTTCGCCATGACCTTGCAGAAAATATACTGCCAGAGTGCGATCGCTTTTAATTTGTTCTATAGCATTAGTCAGTTTTTCTTCCGAAAGCGGCTCATTCTGATTGACGTTTTGGATAAACTTTCGCTGTTCGCCATATTCCAAATAAGCTTCGCCGCTTTCTTTGAGATTAAATTTTCTCGCCAATCCTGGATTGACATTAGGGTCGATATACTCAAAGCTGAACTTTGACCCCTGACGTTGGTAGTTCTCCAATAATTGCTTGTCTTTGGGATCGGGATTGCGATCGAATATCCACACTTTTACAGGTTGGGTTAAATCCCGCACCAGCTGCTGTGACTGAGGCGACAGAGTAAACTGTTGATTTTCTGACAAGTCCATCCGCCCCGAATAGCGGACGCCCAAAAAGTTAATTACCACCAAAATCGCCACAACTGCTGCCGTAGCTACAAAGGCATTAGTTCCTGCTTGTGTGGAACGCTGTCCCCAAAAACTTTGTGTCGGTGAAGTTAAATCGCCATTACCTTGACTTGCCAACCACAATCCTAGAGCCACACTTCCACAAATTACCAACAAAAGCGGTACGGGCAACCACTTGTCCGATACTACCCAAGCGGTGAAACCGGCAGCAAGTAGAAATAGCCCTATCCAGAGCAGATATTTGGCATATTTATCGCTGAATTTGAATGTTTTCATTGGCTGATTACTAATTGCTGATTTAAGATTTCAGATTTCAAATTTATTTAAATCTGAAATTTGAAATCTGAAATTTGAAATTCCCTATGACGAGCGCTGAAAGCGCAAGGCATCGATCGACTGAGCGGTGAGAAACACCCCCAAAACAATAAAACTAGCAAAAAATATCAAACTGCTGCTATCCAAGATCCCTTGTACCAGGTTGTTGTAGTGCTTCAGCAATGATAAATAGCTAAATACTGCGCCAACCCAGCCGCCCCACATCCCGGCGAATAAATCGATCATCCACAGCAGCAAGACAGCGACAAACGTGAAGATTGCCGCCAGAACGTTACTATCTGTAAGGGAAGAGATAAACATCCCCAAAGACAGTACGCTAGCGGCGAGCAAGATTAATCCCAAATGCCCCAATAAAGGTACAGCTGGCGGTACGGGGGGGTCAGCCGCACTCAAAGCGATCGCCTCATAGGCTAACATCGGCATGATAATCGCCGTGAAAAAAGTTAAGACTCCCAACAATTTGCCCACCGACACTGCCCAGTTGGTGATGGGCGACGTTGCCAACAATTCCAAAGTACCGCGTTTGCGCTCATCTGCATAAAGACCCATCGAGAGCATCGGCAGCACAAACAACGAAAACGACCCCATCACGTTTAAGAAGCTTTGCAAAACCAAGTTGGCCACATCGATCGGCGGTACGGTTGCGCCGTACATTCGATCGTATTCTGCGGCTTGATTAATTGTGCCCAGCAGAATAGTCATAAAAATGCAGCCAGCCACAAACCAGAATACACCCGCGATCGCATACGCCAAGGGCGAAGCAAAATAGCTCTGCAACTCCTTGCGGTAGATAGCCATAATATTGGCGAGGATTATCTGCATTTACTTCTCTCCTTGCTCAAGAGCTTCCCTACCAATCTCCCTTTCCTGTTGTACGGGTCGGGGTTGGGGGTGGGTTTGCTCCTCGCTAGTTGTCATCTTTTCCGATGTTGTCAGTTCTAGGAACACATCCTCTAAAGTGGCGCGTGTGCGTCGCATTTCGCATAATCCCAATCCAGCCGATACTAAAGCAGCCGCTATCTCGCGACCCGGTTCGGCTCCCGTTTCCGATGTTATCCGGTAGAGAGCGCGACTTGAGGGTAGATGCTCCATCGGCATAGATTCTACCAAACGTACCCCCGGCACCGCTCTCAATCTTGCCAAAGCGGTGGCAGCATCTCCCTCTACTTCGACTTCATACCCCGAACCTTCAGCCAAACTAGCCTCCAGATTTTCCGGGGTATTAGTTGCCACAATTTTGCCGCGATTGATAATTGTGACGCGGCTACAAGTCATGCTGACTTCCGGCAAGATATGAGTTGAGAGAATAATCGTGTGGCTACCGGCGAGACTCTCGATCAATTTTCGGATCTCAATGATTTGACGGGGGTCAAGACCAACCGTCGGTTCATCCAGAATAATCACAGGTGGGTCGTGGACGATCGCCTGAGCAATTCCCACTCGCTGCCGAAATCCTTTGGAAAGCTTGCGGATCGCGACTTTGCGCTTTTCCTCCAGATTGCAGCGTTTGATGGCCGAGTTAACCGACGCAACGCGATCGCCCGCCGCTACCCCCTTAATTCGGGTTACAAAGTATAAAAAGCCTTCTACCGTCATTTCCGGATACAGCGGCGGCACTTCTGGCAAATAGCCTATTCGCTGCCGCACCGCCATTGAATCGGAATGGACATCGTACCCAGCAATGCGAGCCGTACCGCTGGTAGCCGGTAAGTACCCGGCCAAAATTCGCATCGTCGTCGTTTTACCGGCTCCATTTGGCCCTAAAAAACCGACGATTTCCCCCGGCTCCACAGTAAAGGTAACATCTTGGATGGCTGGGGTCGAGCCGTAGATTTTGCATAAATGCTCAACTTCAATCATCTGACTTTACTCCAGGAGGTTGTCAATCCCGTTTACACTATCGATCGGTTGCCATACAGGTAGCAGGTGAAGCGTCGTGGCACAAAAAGGGAAAGATAAAATTGCCTAACCTAACCACTATCGCTAATGAACGCCTGCTGTAACAGAAATAAAACTAAAACTCCGTTTATCGTTTATGAAGCTAGCTTTTAATTCGCAGGTCGATCGCATACTCCCAAATCTTAAACCAAGCCCTATTAACATTTAATGAGCGAACTAGAAAAAGGCTCTCCAGCACAAGAAAACAAAGCAGCTGCCGCCGCCGCTACGTTGCTGTTGGCTAACTACAGTTTCGACTTGGGCGGCTACCCAGCTACTGAATTGGTTGAGCGTTGGAGTAAAAATTACCCAGCCGACTGGGTGCGGCTCGCCGTAATTGAGGCACTGTATCAAGGTCGGTATAAATCCATTTCGGTCGAGCAGATTTTAGTTATCTGGCTGCGACGCAAGCAACCCATTTACCATTTCAAGTACGAATTTGAACGCCTCGTTTGTAACAAACTACCGAAAGAACTTCGAGAAGTTTTCTTTAGCAGCGCCGCAGATGCAGAGGAGGCATCTCAGCAAGAGTTAAAACCCCTTGCTGTACAAGCACCGGAAATTTCTATACCTTGCGACGATCTAATCCCCGACATGGAAGCAGCTCCCACCTCAAACCCATTTGAAGCTTTGGTACAGCCTGTTTCAGAGGAACATACCTCCAAATCGAATATCGCCTTAGCACAAGTAAAGGAAAGTCACCCCAGCCACAGCGAAAATTCTGTAGAACTCCCATCGCTGCTGCCAAAGTCAGATGAGCAAAAAACTCATCTGACCAATGGCAATTCAGACTATCAGTCTAGCCAACAAAGAGAAAATCTAGAATTCACTGCATATCCTGAATGGGGCTTCAGTCATCGACCGATTGAGCAATTCATACCTGAAGCCTTATCCTCTGACTTCTATATCAAGCTGAAGGCGCTGGCCCACCCAGGAGAGGAACACAAAGAAGGGAAAAATGGAAGAGTGAATTTTTGATGTCTAGGTTTTAGTTACTCCCATACGAATCTCCGAGCAAAAAGATGCCATACTGAAACCACCGAAACGCTTGAGTATGCTTGCTCGCAGTCGCAAGTTAGGACTGGCAAACCAGATGCGCTCTTCTGAGTACATCGTTTCGTACTCGGTAATCAGTGTCATCGCATCATCGCTACCGATAATGTAGCGACCTGCCACCCCTGCCTTCTCAGCATAACCGACATCTCGCAGCAACTTGCCGCTTTGGGGTGTATCCAGATCTGGTATCGGCACCAGCACTGAGGAACCTTCGTGTTTTTCGCTATCCCATTCCATTGTCCCGTCCCAAGTGACGCGAGCCCCACCCCAAGCTAACTTCGGGTCTATGTCGTACTGCTGGCACAGATCGATCACTACCGGGTCGTCTCCTGCGAGCATTTCAATTTTGATATCTGATTTGCCGCTTTCTGATTGCTTGAAGGCTAGATGGTGACTGGTGCGTTGTGAAAACCATTTGCCAGCGCTTAGCTGGAAAAATTCTTTAACATCCATGAAGCAAACTGTCTCGCGCCAAAAGTTTTTTCAATCCCAATCCCCATCTTACAAGGGGCTTGGGGCTAATGAAAGTCAAAAGTCAAAAGTCAAAAGTCAAAAAAGGGGTTAGGGGCTAGGGGCTAGAGAAGAGGGAAGAGGGAAAAGGGAAAAGATTTATTCTGCCGCTCCCCCACGACCTAAGCTCCCACTCCCCCACTCTCGCCAATAAGCTACTCAATGGCTGTCTCCTCCAGACGCTGGAGAGAAATTTTGGCTGCCTCGCAAACTTGCGGGTGAGCATCTTTTTCCAGAAATTTCAGCGCCGGAATGGTCTTGGGGCTGGGAAGATAACCTAAAGCTTCTGCTAAGCGTTGCCGTACCAACCAATCTTCAGATTGGGCAAAGCGGAGAATAGTATCGACTGCTTCTACGGCTTTGATTTCACCTAGAGCGGCGATCGCTGCTTGTTGCAGTACCACTTCTTTAGTATCTAACGCCCGAACCAATACCTCATAAGCACGCCCATCTTTGAGATTGCCCAGCGCCACTGCCGCACTGAAGCGCACCAGCCAATCTGTATCTTCATAGAAAGCCCGTACTAGCGGCTCAAACGCACGATTGTCTTCCAGATAGCCCAAAGCACCGGCAGCGTCAGCGCGAATTCCGTAATCCGGATCGGTTTCCAGCAACTTCACTAAAATTGGATAGCATTCCGGTGTCTGCTTGATGCCCAAGGCAAAGACTGCCATTGACCGAATTTGTAAGTTTTCATCATCTAAAACTTTTTTAATCAAAGGTACTGCTTCCACTGCCGGGATATCCCGCAACGAGGCGAGGGCTATCATCCGATCCCGCGAAGACTTGCTTTCTAGGCGAGCTGATATTTCTTGTAACTGGGAAGGATTCATTCGCTGACCTTACACTCATTTTTTTTACAAATCTTAACATATTCTGGACAGCAGCTTGACGACAAACCAGCCTAAATGCTAGAAGAGTCTGACCGAGAGTGTGACGGCTTGGGGAATTTAGGGATGTCAAGGAGCTAGGATAGTCTCAGAGATAGAGGAAAATTCTCCCTGTATTTTGGTATACCTGTTCGGGATAAGAAAAAATATGTATCTATGGACTCAAGCCCGGAAAGCGTATAGATTGCTAATATCAGCTAGTCTAGCCTGATTCTATGACGAGCGTCGTAGCGGATAGTATAAGCCAGGGAAACAATAATTTGTGTATGGAAATAGAAGGGCTTAATAATCTCCGTCAATATCGCCTGGATGATGCCACCTCAAAACCGCGATCGCAAATTCTACTAGCGGCAGAAATACAGCCGCAAGCAGAGGAGGAAATGAATTTTCAGGCATTGATTTTAGATAGTACTCCCCACGCCATCATCACAACAGATACAGAAGGAAAGATTACGTATTGGAACCGCTACGCCGAAAATCTCTATCAATGGCAAGCAGCAGAAGTTATCGGTAAAGATTTTTATGAATTAACCGTCGCTCAAATCAGCTCGCAGCAAATCGCAGCAATTAGCGATACAGTAGCCCAGCAGAATGAATGGACAGGGAAATTTTCCGTACATCGCAAAGACGGCACACAGTTTTGGGCTGATGTCAAATACTCTGCTCTTAAAGAGAGTAATGGAAATCTAACAGGTTTTTTACAAGTTTCCATACCTAGCAATAATAGCACGCTTTTTCAAGATCGATCGCCACAAAGCGAATCCACCGTTCAAATTTTGTCCGACGCCATACCGGATGCTATATTTCGCGTCTATAAAGATACTACTTTTTTGGAATGTAAACCTCCAAAAGGCTTCAGCTTAGAATTACCTGTCAGTCAATTTTTGGGTAAAAAGATAGGGGAGATATTACCAAAAAATATGGCCGATCGGGCCAAAAAGCAAATAAGAAAAGCTT
>NZ_JACJUP010000215.1:0-7613 GCF_014748295.1 Planktothrix sp. FACHB-1355
CTACAATGACTCGACCAATCAAATCTTGGCCCAGCCAAGGCGTGTTGTAGGAAAGAGACTTAAGATTTTGCTTTTGCACTTTCCAGGTTAACTGTGGATCGAATAGAATTACCTCAGCTGGCTGACCGGGAGCGATCGCAGCTGGGATTTGCTTGAGACAAACAGCTGGCTGAGTACTCAAAACTCGCCACAACTCCAACGCAGACCATTCGCCAGTTTCCACCAAATTTTGCCAAAGCAGAGGCAAAGCCAATTCTAAACCGATCGCACCTGGAGGCGCTTCCCCAAACGCCACCGTTTTCTCTTCGTAACTGTAGGGTGTGTGGTCAATTGCGATCGCATCGATGATTCCCTGCTGCACTCCTCGCTTCAAGGCAGCGCGATCGGCTGGACTACCCAAAGGCGGTGACAATCGCAGTGATGTATTATAACTGCTAATAGCTTCTGTGTCAAGCAAAAGGTGCATCCAAGTAGTGCTGGCCGTAATCGGTAAACCCCGCACCTTCGCTTCCCAAATCAACTGCACGCTGCGCCCAGTGGAAACGCGCATGATATGAACAGGAGTACCAACAGCTTCCACGACTTCCAGCAAAGCGGCGAGGGCGGCTGTTTCGGAGATAGAGGGATTTCCCGGTAAGCCTAAGCGAATCGAATTTATGCCTTCGCGCATCACCCCGTTCCCCGCCAACTCGCGGTATTCCGGCCAAAGAGCGATCGGCTTGCTCAGAGTTTTGAGGTATTCTAACAAACGGCGCACCAAAGCCAAGTTTTGCAGCGGTTGACCGTCGGTAAAACCGACAATACCAGAGTCAGCCAATTCTGCCAATTCCGTCATTTGCTGTCCCTGCACCCCCAAAGTGATCGCACCCCAGAAGTAGAGTGGGGGAGGAACTGATAACTTGTCGGTGATATCGCCTGCTAATCTCTGCAAACGTGCTAAACCTGCGGGATTATCCAGCGGCGGTGTCGTATTTGGTAGAATAGCGACGCGGGTAAAGCCGCCCGATCGAGCTGCTTGGATCAGAGATGGGAGGGTTTCTCGTTCTTCAAAACCGGGTTCTCCTGAGTGGCTGTATAAATCCACCAATCCGGGGCCTAAAACCAGTCCGCGACAATCACGCACCGATGTTTTGGATGGTAACTTAGAGATGTTTTCTTCCACAGCCTCGATCGTACCGTTGGCAATCAAAACATCGGCAATTTGATCGGTTCCGGAGACTGGATCTATGACTCGTACTTGTTGCAGCAATTCGCTATTGGTCATTGGCGATCGGTCAAACAATTTTGGATTTTAGATTTTAGATTTTAGATTTTCTCTATTTAGATTTTCTCCATGTCTGAAGCCAAAAATTTGTTTTTTAATCCAAAATCCAAAATCTAAAATCTAAAATTGGCTTTGAATTGGTCAAAAGAACAAACGAAAACTAACTAATGACCAATAGGAAATTTACAATGCTCCTGCTGCGGTTTTGTCGAGGACACCTCCACCCAAGTGAGTAGTGATATTCATGCTTTGCAGCACGGCATAACCGTCTGCACCTTGCGGATAGTCAATCACACTCACAGCGCAGTTACCTTGTTTAAAATTCCAGAAATGTTCTGGCTGCAAATCGAATAAATGGCAGAGAATAGCTTTGTTAATAGCATCGTGAGCTACTACTAAAATTGTTTTAGACTCTTTGCTATATTTAAGTACGATCGACTGCCAAGCTGCGATCGCTCTTGACCAAACCTGTTGCAAGTTTTCCCCTTCCGGCATTTGCACGATTTCGGGCGTTTCCTGCCACTGTTTTAGCAGACCTGGAAACTCTTGTTCGATTTCTGCCTCAAATTTTCCTTCCCAAAGTCCGTGACCGATTTCGCTTAAATCAGCAAGCAATTCCAGTTCTGTATTGGGATGATATTCTAAAATAATCTCAGCCGTTTCCTTGGGACGCAGCATCGGACTGCTAATAGCATTGTCTATCTGCACATCCTTGAGAAATTCCGCCGCCGCAGAAGATTGTTTTCTGCCATTATCGTTCAGCGGCACATCAATTTGCCCCTGAAACTTCTTCTGACGGTTCCACTCAGTTTCGCCATGACGCACTAACAGCAGACGCGGGCCCTGATGACCGGGACGAGGTTTTGGCAGCGGATCTCCCAGATGGTCGATCAAATTCATCGATTCCATCTGAACAGTTCCCCCGCCAATTTTACCTTCGATTGGCACAGAATCGGTATCGGGAAAATTCAAAACATTGATACCGCAGTTAGACTGCTGGATGGAGTGATAGCGAGAGGGTGGAATGCCGAGTGCTGTGCTAATCAAAGCACGATTAATACCGTTATGAGCTACTATGAGAATCGTTTTTCCCACATGGCGAGGCAAAACTTCCTGCCAAAATTGCTTAGCTTGCTCGTATAAAGCTAAAACAGGAAAATGTTCTCTAGTTCCTGCGGCTGTTGACAGCAGCATTCGCAGTTCGTGCGGTCGTTCTTTCCAGCACCGATAATCTTCGGAAAACTTTTCCTTTACCTCATCTTTGTGCAAGCGTTCCCACAAAGGCAGATCGATTTCCATTAATTTATCTGCCACCTGCAACTTCGGAGGATTTGGCAAATAGGATTGTACGATTTCTGCCGTTTCTTTTGCTCTTTGCAGGGGACTGCTGTAAATAGCATCAAAGGTAAGGCCCATAAGAGCAGGGGCAATCTGACGAGCGGTAGCACGCCCCGTTTCCGTCAATACCGATTCGTCGATACGGCCTTGGATGCGCTGTTGTTGATTATAGGTGCTTTGCCCGTGGCGGACAAGGATTACGCGGGTAGTCAGGGTTTTATCCTCCGCAAAGGTAGGGGACTGGGATGGTGAAGAAGGATCAGGAAGATTTTAACCTTTCTGGGGTACGCTGGGGCTACCCGACCCCCAACCACCTCCCCGTCTACAGAGAGGGGGAGCGCTGGTGTGCGATCGCACTTATTTATCGCAGTTAAGACCATGCCTAAAAGTGTACCCCACCTCAAATTTCTGCTCTCCCATATTTATAAGGGTAATAATATTTTATTTAACCGTAGGGTGTGTTAGGCACGGGCGAGAAATTGAGTATAGCAACCAATAATTAAATTGCCTGACAGTTAACTCGCATAATTCATCATGAACATTCTGTCGATCGCGATCGGTAGGTTACGGCACGGGAACTAAATTATTGGTTGAATGTAGGGGCGGGGTGACCCCGCCTCTACTTATCGCCAGTGCCTAACCAAGCCTACGATTAGATAAGTTTGCACGATCTACATCTCTTCTAATTCCTTGCCTTTCGTTTCCCTAATAAAAAAGACGACGAAAAAGATGGAAATCGCTGCCGATATCGTATACAAACCGTAGGCAGAACCTAACCCGAAGAATTGGAGTAGGGGAGGAAATGTCGTGGAAACGATAAAATTAGCAATCCACTGTATGGAAGCAGCGAGAGAAAGAGCAATTGCTCGAATCTGGTTATTAAAGATTTCTCCCAACAACACCCAGACGATCGGCCCCCAAGAACAACCGAAGAAAACTACGTAGAGATTGGCTGCTAAAAGCGCAATTATTCCAGAAGAACCTGTTAACGTGGGGTTGCCGGTGACAGGATCGATCGCAGCATTGCCAAAGATCAGCGCGAGCGTTCCTAGAGTAACGGTCATGCCGATCGAACCTAACAGAAGCAGAGGTTTGCGACCGAATTTGTCTACAGTAGAGATGGCAATAAAAGTTGTCAAAATATTGACAACACCTGTGATGACTGTAATCAAGAGCGAATCTCTTTCGGAAAATCCAACCGCTCGCCACAAAATACTGCTGTAGTAAAAGATAACGTTAATGCCAACGAATTGCTGGAGAATAGATAGACCCATTCCTATCCAGACGATCGGCAACAGTCCACCCCGTCTGCTGAGAATATCAGAAAATTTAGGTTTGTGTTCCCGATTAACCGTTTGGCGGATTTCTTCAACTTTTGCCTCAACATTACCCCCCAAAATCTTAGCGAGAACGTTAGCTGCTTCTCGGTCTCGACCTTGAGCCACTAAATACCGAGGCGATTCAGGTATCATCAAAGCCGCGACCCCGTAAAGGATTGCTGGCGGAATTTCCGACCAAAACATCCAGCGCCAAGCTGTGAATCCAAACCAAAATTCTCCCTCAGCAGATCCTCCTGCTCCCAAAGCAATAAAGTAGTCAGATAGCAGTGCGATGAAAATGCCTACAACGATCGCTAATTGTTGCAGAGAACCGAGTCTTCCTCGTAAATTAGCGGGAGCAACTTCTGCAATGTAAGCAGGTGCAATCACACTGGCTATCCCAACTCCCACTCCACCCAATCCGCGCCAAAAGATGAAGTCCCAAATCCCAAAAGGTATCCCAGAACCAATGGCGCTGAGCGTGAACATCACCGAAGCAATTATCATAGCTTTAATGCGCCCTTGTCGATCGGCGATCGGGCCTGCGATAAAAGCTCCCAGCGCAGACCCCAGCAACGCAGAGGAAACTGCCAGACCGATCATCCCACTGCTAGCGCCGAACGTTTTTTGCAATGCTGCGACAGCACCATTAATCACGGCAGTATCAAAACCGAATAAAAAACCGCCCAGTGCAGCAGCACAAGCAATTAAAATGATGCGAGATATATTCGGTCGATCGGCAATATACGAGGTGTTTGGAGAAGATGATTTCATAGCACAGCTCTTACACTCCTAAATTTGTGCAGGAAGTTCCCGTATTAAGTTTGTTGCCTTCAATGACTAGAGGTAGAGCAGGCGACACGATCGGTTAATACCATTTTGGATGCCAGAATTATACCTGGCGAAAGTTATACCAGCACTTAGTTTCAGCAATTCCAATCTGGTATAAATAACACAAATGGTATAAGGGCGGATTTTCCGGTCTGCCCTACAGGTTCTATAGTTGAATGCTCTTAACTCATAACCATAATAATAATGACTTATCAAGCGCATCAGGCATAGGGAATAGAATATTGGATAGAAATCCCATGCCTCTTATCCGCAAGTTAGTTTAAGATTTCTTAAGACAATCCCGTTTAAAAAACGGGATTGTCTTGTTTACGGACGTCCTCTTGTAAACTTTCGGCTTTGTCTACAACATCCTGCCTCTGAGAAGTCTTGTTAAAGCACTGCTGTTTTGTAGAGGCCCAATCTGCCTTTGGCCAAGGCGCTCTTGTAAACAAAAGTTAAATGCAGAAACACCTGACCTGAGTAGCCAGATGCTTCCTCATTTATACAGTCGTAATCTCAATATTGTCCACAAGAGCAGCCGTATCGTATTTTGAGTCTCCGCGATCGAAAGTTCTCATCGCCAACTCTACTGTTTGACCTCTAAAAGGAGTTAAGTCGTAAGTAACCGTTTTAAATCCGCCAAGATCGTATACAGTTTCATCTCCTCCAAAGAAATCAATCCCTTCTATTCGTTCCCAATTTGATGTATTGACTCTCTCTTTAGCGATTCTTGTGCCATTGAAGATAATCTCGAATTGGTCATCGAACTCGGTATCAACAAATTCGCTTGGTTCTTCAGAAATGACGTTGTAATTGATAATAATATCTTTGGCGTTTTGCCGAACGAAGAACTTTTGAGATATGCTGCTTTGGCTATTGTTCACCGAACCCAATCCGGTGCTGATAATAGCCATTTCGTTACCGTCAGTAGGTGAAAGTGGCCCCAAAGCTGTAATTGTACGAGTATCTCCCTTTGTTATCCAACCTAGCAATTCATCTTCCTCAAACGAACCATTCTTCAGTTCGGCAACAGAGAGGGAGGCGTCATCCGAACCGATTAGTTCAAACAGTGCTGGATCTCTATCTTTTTCTCGATCGACATTAATTCCGGGAATTTCACTTACAGTTTTACCTTCCACAAGTGCATCAAACATATCGATGCCGTGAGATTCGGCGAAACTAGATAGAACCACATCTGAATATCCCACAAAAGCTGCTGCGCCTTCACTCAGAAATGCCTGCGCTAAGGTTGGGTTTTTCGTGCTGTCGCAAGCACCTACATAAACAATTGAATCTGGCAAATTTTTTGAGTATTTGGTTATAAATGAAGGTGCGATCAAAAGTTCATTCCCAGATGTCGATGGAGTCAAACTTACACCCAAAACCAGCCTACCTGCCTTGAGGTCTGCACCGTACTTTTCGAGATATTCTTCTGAGTTGGATGAACTAATTTGCTCGCCCGAACTGATGATGACTTGACCGTTACGAACTCCTCCGTGTGTGGAAATGGCGATCGCGCCATATCTTTCCAGGTTCTTAAAATCTTCTACCGTTACATCATCGTTGTATTCATCTTTAACATCAAAGCCTGCATCGTTAAGGATTGAAGCAATGTTATTACCCTCGTCATAGGGTTCAAATTGGAAAGCATAGGGGGAAAGTACCAGTATTTGACTGGAACTATTCAATTTATTCCCATTAGCTTGACTAATTCGATCGCGAAAATAAACAGCGCTTTGATTAGCAGAGATTTGTGAAGAAATGCTGCGCTGTCCTTGATAGTTTAGTTGGTTTGTATCGAGTACAACTAAAACATCATCTTTGGTTTTCCAACCAAGTCCGTCGTTAGCAACTTCAATACTTCCTGGTTTTACTTCACTTGGATTCGCTTCCAGAAATGCTTTGATTTCCTCTATTGCTTGTTGTTCGCTGCGTCCGAAATTTAAAGCATTTTGGAATTTCTGACCTACTTGTGCGTTGAAGTTAATTGTTTGCTCAAATGCCTCTTCACTAATGGGATTCAAGATTTCTATCTGAGTAGGTTGGGTTGTTCGATCGCTTCCCGGAATTGCCGCAAAATAAGTTTTTTGACCGGGACTGGTAGGTGCGAGTGTAAACCTATTAGTAAAAACGCCGTCTTTGGCGATATCATCGCCTTTTTCAACATCACCTTTATCGAACAATTTGCCAAGTAAATTGGTGTTGCCGTTGCTGTCAGTTTCAAAAAGTTGAATTTCATCTACAGAACGAGGATTGGCAATTTTGGCGCTGAAGGTGACTTCGGTCGTTTTACCCGCAAACAAACTATCTTTACTTACTTTGAGTTCGCTTGCAAAGGTCGGTACGCCTGTGGGTGCTACGGGAAGCCGACCTTCCGCAAAACCGAACTCCATGTAGTGTTCAAAAGCACTGCGGAACAAACCTGCTGTAACGGCTGCCTTGACATCTGGATTGGCGTCGAGATAAAACTGACTGTTAAAGCGATCGCTGGGATTGCGCCCCTCAAATAAACCAAAAGTGGCAAAGTGTTGCATCGCAGTGGCGAAGGAACCGTCTGCGATCGCTTTTGCTACATCTGGATTCCTCTCCAGATAAAACTTCGTGTTAAAAAAAGCACTCGGATCGCGCTGTTCGTATTGACCGCGCCGATCGAAGTGCTTCAAGGGATAGTCAACTTTACCGCTGCTAAGTTCTGCTGCTACGTCTAGGTTCCTATCTAGATAAAACTCGTTATTAAACAGCAGACTGGGGTTGCGTCTCTCCCGTCGGCCAAAGTCATTGTAAGTAGTCGGACAAAAGTAATCGACACTGTATGAACTTTTGTTAAGGCACTTGCAGGAGTGCGATCGCTACCCACGGAT
>NZ_JACJUP010000216.1:0-7606 GCF_014748295.1 Planktothrix sp. FACHB-1355
GTGATAATATACTCCCATATCAATGCCAAAAAACCAATCTGTTCCCTCCGACCATAGCATTGCTAATGTCGCTTTGAGCAAGCTGGGAATCAAATCTTGCAGTTCGTTATCCACAGGAGTATCGTCCGAGTCAGGTAACTCTTCAGTAGAAGGCCAATATCGTTGAAAGTCGTACTTTAACATAGTAAAAATGTAAATAAAGCTCTTAGTTTTGTCAATGCAATTTTTACGAACTATTTGTAGTATAAAATAACTATTGTCTAATTTGTCGGGCGAGCGAGATACCTTGCTCTTAATTATCACTTTTCGTGCATTTTGTCAATATTTAAGTTCCCAGAGCCGATACAGTAAACTAAATGTCGGTCTCCAGTCCTCTTAAGCATACTTATCAATATGCCTGCCGATAACCTCCCAGTCGCACAATCTCCGCAAACCTTGTCAGTCAGCGATTCAACGAATAATAAGGAATTGATAACCGATCCCCAAAGTTTAAAAATCGCCTTGGCAACAAAGCTGAAAACTATGACTGGCGTTCACGGAGAATTCCTCTTTCCTTGCGTGCCATCAATGCTGCAAGAATATTTGCAGACCCTTGTAGGTTTGCTAAACCTTTTAGGGCAAAACCCGACGCCAGAACATATCGATAATTTGCGTCAGTTAATCGAAAAAGGTATATCAGAGGGATTTCGCCTTTCATCTCATGCGCGGTTAATAGTCAGCTACCAACTAGCGGAAGCAAATAAAGGTTTAGCTGGTGGAATTACGATTAACACAAAAGTTCATGTAGAATCGCTGAGCGATAAATATCAAACTTGGCCGCAAACTAGACCGGAACCTTTATTCGGCAGTCATCCAGATGCGAAAGTAATGGCAGTTGCTTCCCAATTAGGCAAACCTGAGAATGTGCCTGTTTTGGATGTAGGTGCGGGAACGGGTCGCAATAGTTTACCTTTGGCAAAATTGGGACATAGTGTGGATGCGATCGAACTCACGCCCATTTTTGCAGAAAAATTGACGGAGGCGGTAAAAGCCGAAAATTTGTCCATCAAAGTGATTCAAGGGGATATTTTAGACCCGCTATTGCGGATGAGGGCAGCTAATTATAAATTGGCGATCGCATCCGAAGTTCTCTCTCACTTCCGCTACAGCGACCAAGTGCGCTTGTTCTTGGCTAAAATGTGCGATTGCTTGCCAAGCGGAGGGTTGCTTTTATTCAGTGCTTTCCTAGCAGTAGATAATTACCAACCGGATAACTTTGCGCGAGAAATGTCCGATATCTCTTGGTGTTATATCATCACGCGAGATGAACTGAATTCGGCAATGGAAGGTTTGCCATTGGAAATGATATCCGATGAATCGGTAATAGAATACGAACAAAATCATCTGCCTAAAGAAGCATGGCCTCCCACAGGTTGGTTTCTCAGTTGGGCGACGGGTCGGGATTTATTTCCCATTCAACAAAATCCACCAATGGAGTTACGTTGGCTCTTGTTGAAACGAAGGTAGTTTAATAGAAAAGCTTTGCGATTTTTGATATTTTCGATCGACTGCGAAAAAGCGAACACCAGCAGAAAGAAGAATCAGGAGTGATTGCGGGGCGCGATCGCCTTGTCATCGCCATATATCGAGACATTTGGAAGTTGGCTGCATTCTTTCCAAAATAGTACCCCTTATGGGTACTGTCACAGCCTGACTGCGTTTCTAGAATCAAAGTAATCAGTACTTAGGCAGATGCTTTATGAAGCAACTTCCCTAAGTTGAAACTTTTAAGACAAAGCATAAAAGACGATTTGCGTTATGGAACTTTTTCAGATTGACGAAAAAGGTCAGTTATTTATTTCGCCTGATATAGATGACTGGCAGCCGATTGCAGCACATGATATAAATGTTATTTTCGATCTTGACGGCGACCTCGATATAGGCGTCCCCTCTATATCCGATCGCATACTTTACATCTATTTCCCGTTTGAAGATAAAGACCTGCCCGATCTAGAAAAGCTACACTCGATCGCTAGATTGGGTGCCAGTTTGATCGGAAGTGGGCATAGAGTGCTATCTCATTGCGGTATGGGTCACAATCGTTCTGCTTTAGTAGCTGGGTTAATCCTGACATACCTCGGTTTGACCGGTGCGGAAGCTGTAGCGCTTTTACGTCAAAAGAGACGAGGCGCACTTTATAATAAAAACTTTGCTTCCTATCTTATTACTAT
The DNA here is from genome assembly GCF_014748295.1 of Planktothrix sp. FACHB-1355. Lineage (NCBI taxonomy): Bacteria > Bacillati > Cyanobacteriota > Cyanophyceae > Oscillatoriales > Microcoleaceae > Planktothrix > Planktothrix sp. FACHB-1355. The sequence continues at coordinate 2,211 of NZ_JACJUP010000216.1, forward strand.
GCCTTCAATGAGTTCTACTCACTTAGAATTTAGTAAGGCAGAAGCAGCATAGACTCTTGTTTGATAAGTACTCTACAGAATGGAACGGTGCGTTAGCGAGAGCGTAACGCACCCTACAATTTAGAGGAATTTACGACAAATTAGGCGCTGGCGCTGGCTAAAATTGGTTCAATTGTGGCTGCACTCTGGGGCGCGTAGATTTGCGTTACGTAATCTGCAATCATGCGATCGGTATTGAAAGCAGGTGAGTTAGTTTTGATCGATTCCTTCATCATCTTGACCCAACCGTGGGGAACGCCATCTTTATCTTGGTTGTAATAGAGAGGCACAATTTCCTCTTCTAATAAACGATAAAGAGATTCCGAATCGATGCGATCTTGCAACTCTTGATCGCTGGTGTGTGCATCTTCGCCAATTGCCCAACCGTTTGTACCTTTACCTTTGGCATCGGCAATGTAACCTTCGCACCACCAACCATCTAAAACGCTGCAATTAATACCGCCATTAAAGCAGACTTTTTGACCGCTAGTACCGGAAGCTTCCAAAGGACGGCGGGGGTTATTTAACCACACATCCACACCTTGCACGAGTTTCTGTGCGGTGTAGATATCGTAATTTTCGATAAAGGCGACGCGATCGCGAATTGCCGGATGCTTGCACCACTCCATCAAGCGCTGAATAACCCGCTTACCTTGTTCGTCAGCTGGGTGAGATTTGCCAGCGAAGATAATTTGCACAGGACGTTCCGGATTGCCAAAAATCTTCAAAGCACGTTGCGGATCTAGCAATAGCAGATAACCGCGTTTGTAAAGACTGAAACGTCGTGCAAAACCGATCGTCAGAACATTGGGATCTAACAGAGAATCTGCAATCTCGATAAAATCCGGATCTTCCTCTCGGCGTACTCGCGATGCTTTAATGCGAGAACGGGTGTGTGCGATCAATCGTTCTTTGAGAGTTTGGTGTCGCCACCAAATCTCTGCATCGGGAATTTCGTCTACCTTCGCCCACATCTTGGCATCAGCGGCGCGAGTTGACCAATCTTCACCTAAATATTCGCAAAACAAATCTGCTATTAAAGGAGCTGTCCAGGTGCGTGCGTGAACGCCGTTGGTAATGTGACCGATCGGCACTTTGTTTTCCGATTTGTCAGGATAGAGGATATTCCACATTTTGCGGGAAACTTCGCCGTGCAGTTTGCTTACCCCGTTAGCGGCGCGACACATCCGCAATGCTAAAACGGTCATCCCGAAAGGTTCCCAAGGATCTCCCAAACGACGAGCTCCCAATGCGAGGAACTGATCCCGTTCTAAACCTAATTGCGGCCAATAATGGGCGAAGTAGGAGTCCATCAAGTCGGGAGAAAAAGCATCGTGTCCGGCGGGAACGGGAGTGTGGGTGGTGAAAACGCAAGACTCGCGCACCGACTCTTCCACATCGTAGAAAGATTTACCTGTGCGTTGAATTTCTTCTCGCGCAATTTCCAATGTGCAGAAAGCGGCGTGTCCTTCGTTCATATGATAAACGGAAGGTTTGATTCCCACTGCGGTTAAAGCTTTGACGCCACCAATACCGAGTACGACTTCTTGGGCGATGCGGGTGTCTTGGTTACCGCCGTAGAGGTGTCCGGTCAACCAACGATCGATCGGGTCGTTGTCTTCGCGATCGGTATCCAACAAGTACAGTTTAACCCGACCTATGCGTGCCAGCCAAACTTGCACTTTGACAGTGCGCTGCCGAATTTCTAAACTAACAGTTATCGGTTCGCCGCGATCGTCTTTCAGCAGTTCGATCGGCATTTCCTCAAACGGATTATCGTCGTAGTGTTCCTCTTGCCAGCCGTGACGGTTCAAGGTTTGATGGAAGTAACCTTGACGGTACAGCAATCCTACACCGACTAAAGGCACACCCAAATCCGAGGCAGACTTGAGGTGATCTCCTGCTAAAATTCCCAAACCGCCGGAATAGATGGGCAAAGATTCGTGGATGCCGAATTCGGCGCAGAAGTAGGCAACCGGGTTTTTGTAGGTAATTTTCGGTGCAACGCGATTCGCCCAAGTATCGGTTTCCGTCATGTAGCGATCGAACTGTTCGGCAAGTGCTTTCACCCGCTTGATGTAAACCGGGTCATTTGCCAGCTGGGTCAGTCGCACGTAGCTTGTAGATTGTAGCACGGCAACTGGGTTATGTTTGGACTCGTGCCACATTTGGGGATCGATGTTGCGAAACAAAGATAAGCGATCGCCCGTCCAACTCCACCAGTAGTTATAGGCAATGTCTGCCAATCGCTTTAGAGGAAACGGCAACTTCTCGCGTAGCTTTTCGATCGGGTTTGTAGAACTGACATTCGCCATAATTAACCTTTTTTTGATTTTCCTGCGCGTCGGACTGGCTCATTAAACCAATATCATCGAGTCGTCTTCTTGTGTTGAAAGCTCTTCAAGAATCAGAGCAACTGGATGAACTTATCCGCTACTTGGATGTTTCGCGCCTCTGGCTGAAATATAGCATTGTGAACTACCTACATCGCCGCAAGCGGTCGATGTAGGCTTCCAGCTTCAACGGATGTCGCCTTCTTCCCCTTACGGTTGGTTGGTCTTATACTTCCTCCACTGGCAGTACCGGGGGTAAATACAGTTGCCAAAAATCTAGCTAATTCTGCTCAATCTTAGTCATATTGATAGCTAAATAGCAATAATGAGCAATTTTTGGCGAGGGAGTTTTTGAGAAAGCTGTTTTCACAGTATAATCACAACATGAAGCTAGTGGAACGTCATATTATCACAAAAAACCATCCTCTCTGGTCAGAAATTGACCACAAGGCTTTTTTGTCGAAAAATTTATTTAACCTAGCGAATTATCATTATCGTCAATACTTTTTTACACACCAGGAGAAATTAAACTTTAACCAACTTTACCACCTTCTATCACAAACCAGTGACTACAAAGCCTTACCCACCAAAGTTAGTAAGCAAATAATTCGCCGATTAGATACAGCATGGACAAGTTATATTCAAGCTGTAAAAAACTGGCAGAAACATCCCGAAAAATTCTTAGGTAAACCCAAAATACCGGGATATAAACATAAAACCAAAGGGCGCAATATCCTACCGTATCCTCACGAAGCCATCTCCAAAAAAGCCTTAAAAAAAGGAATTTGTCAACTCTCGATGAGTGAGCTCAAAATTCCCACATCAGCCCATGTAATCATCGAAGCGAGAATTGTGCCCAAAAGTAGTTGTTATGTGCTCGAAATAGTTTATGAAAAAGAGGAGGAGACAACCAACCATCAACAAATAGCCGGGATAGACTTAGGAGTTAATAACTTAATGGCTGTAACTACCAATCAAACAGGTGTCAGACCTCTTTTGATGAACGGCAGACCACTAAAAGCGATTAACACCTTTTACAATAAACAACGTTCCTGTTTACAATCCCATCTCAAACTCCAGCATAATCAAACCCAATCTCAAAGATTAAAAAAGCTTACTCATAAGCGCAACTGTAGAGTCGAAAATTATCTACATACAGCCAGCCGAAGAGTCATAGATTGGTGTAGAGAGCATCAAATAGGAATCATCGTAATTGGGTATAATGCGACCTGGAAACAATCAATTAACTTAGGCCAAAGGAATAATCAACAATTTGTGAACATTCCACATTATAGGTTAGTCGAAATGTTGACCTATAAAGCCCAATTAAAAGGAATTCAAGTCATTATAACAGAAGAATCTTATACATCTCAATCGAGTGCTTTAGATGGAGATGCTCTGCCTAAATATGGGGAAAAAAAACCCGTGTTTCAGGGACATAGAGTAGCGAGAGGATTGTATAAAACAGCGCAGGGTAGGTTATTAAATGCCGATGTGAATGGGTCATTTAATATTACCAAAAAAGTAATTCCTGATGTCTTAGACCAAGGAATAAAGGGTTTGCCGTTTAACCCTGTGGTGCTTGACCCACTACGAATGACTGGACTTTCCGCCTTTGAGTAGGTTTGAGTAAGTTTCGTTGAGCGGTTCCTGGCGCAAGCGAACAGAGTAGGAATAAACATTAACGGTATTGCACCTCCGGCACGCTACGCGAACGCCCCTACACAATACATATTTCGTTGTTTTTGTCAATTTATTCTAGTGGACTGGCGCTCTAGAGATGCTTTAATCACTTACTTACCTTCCGTTGCTTGGGAAACAACAATAGGCTGGGCGAATTGCCGGAACGCAATCAGGCTAACTGCCCAACCAATTCCACCCAAAATCAGAAATAGGGTACTCAACGGCAACATTTGCACGAGGGGTTGTACGCCTGCGCCTCCCAGCGTCATTCCACTATCGAATCCAGCCAAGAAGATGCTGTACACGCGACCCCGCACCGCAGTCGGAGCTGCCAAAGAAACGATCGCAGATAGCACCGGGAACAAGGAACCAAAACCCAATCCATATACAAGCGACCAAACAATCAGGAGATTTGGTGCGATCGATAATCCAATTAAAGCAGTACCAGAACAAAAAATAGCTATGCTGACAACCCACCGCTGCGATACCCGATTTCCCCATCGTCCCAAACCAAATCTGACCAGTACAGCAACCAAAGCATTCAGACTATAAAACAAAGCGGAGTTGGAAACAAATAAAGGCAAAAAGGTAACAACCCCACCGTGTAAAAAAGAGCCGATCGAGAACAACAGCGTCGCATCTCGCACCGGAAACCGCACAATTACTTTCCAAGGAAAAGAATTTTCAGATTGCTTTTCGATCGATTGCTTCGATCGCGATACCTTCAACCACGGCAAAGGTAAACTGAGGGCAAAACTTACAAGGATCGATCCTGCCAACAGAAATACAACAGCAATAAAACCAGCTTGAGCAAACACCAATGACCCCAGCAATGGCCCCAAAGAATAGCCGATCGTATTACACATTGCCAAATACCCCAACATCGCCGTGCGACGCACAGGAGGTACTAAATCGATCAACATCGTTTGAGAAGCTGTCGCGAATGCCGCCTGACTGATGCCATGCAAAACGCGCACACCCATCAGCCAAAAGGGATTAGGCGACCAAAGATACAGAGGTAAGATCGCCAACATGATTCCTAAGCCCGTCAACAACACGGGTTTTCGTCCCCAGCGATCGATTAACCAACCGATCGGCGGTCGGAAAAACAACAGCCCTGCTGCCAATGCACCTACAACAAATCCCACTGGCGCATTGTGCCAGCGTTGCGTCACGTAAAGCGGTAGAACTGGAAACAGTGCCGTAACCTGGGTGAAGTACACCAGCATTCCAGCACAGATGCAGAACAGCCACAGGCGGTACGATCGATTGGAATTGTTTGGCAATGAGTCAGAAACAGGGTTACTCGAAGGTTGCATGATGGGATCGGAGATGGATGCA
>NZ_JACJUP010000217.1:0-7594 GCF_014748295.1 Planktothrix sp. FACHB-1355
TTGGATACTTTCCGGCGAAGTTTACAACCTTCCCCCAGGGGCAGAACCGGTAGTCAAAAACGCAAGCGAAGTCAAACCCGGTAGCGTCCTGGCAGAAACCAAATTAATCACCGAACACGGCGGCGTCGTGCGATTGCCCCAAGAAAGCAAAACTTCCTCATCTGGTGGAAGAGAAATCGAAATCATCACCGCGTCCGTACTGCTGGATACCAGCCTGGTGCGGATTGAAAGTTACCAAGGGCGCGACCACTACTTGATCGAAACCACCAGCGGTCAATCATTCTCGCTCAAAGCCACACCGGGAACCAAAGTCCAAAACAACCAAGTCGTAGCAGAACTGATCGACGATCGCTACCGCACCCAAACAGGCGGCATCATCAAATACGCCGGCGTAGATGTAGCCAAACGCGGCAAAGCCAAACAAGGATACGAAGTCGTCAAAGGCGGCACCCTGTTGTGGATACCCGAAGAAACCCACGAAGTTAACAAAGATATCTCCCTGCTGCTAGTGGAAGACGGTCAATTCGTCGAAGCCGGTACCGAAGTCGTCAAAGACATCTTTTGCAGCGTCTCCGGCGTAGTCGAAGTCGTCCAGAAAAACGACATCCTGCGGGAAATCGCGATCAAGCCAGGAGACCTGCATACGATCGAAGACCCAGAAGAAATCATCCCCGAAACCGGCAGCCTAGCTTCTCCCGGCCAAGAAGTCGTACCGGGACTGCAAGTCAACGATCTGCGTTACATCGAATACATCGAAACGCCAGAAGGTCCAGCACTATTGCTGCGCCCGATCGTCGAATACACCATCCCCGACCAACCCTCTGTCCCCGCCCAACGCGGCAGCCAAAGCGAAACCCAAGACAGCGGTACTCAGCTAGAACTGCGAGCCGTCCAGCGGCTTCCTTATAAAGATGGCGAACGAGTCAAATCTGTAGAAGGCTTAGAACTGCTTCGCACGCAATTAGTCCTGGAAATAGGCAAAGAAGCACCGCAACTAGCCGCAGATATCGAACTTGTCCCCGACAAAGAAAACCCAGAAATATGGCGACTGCAACTGGTAATTCTGGAATCTCTGGTGATCCGTCGCGATGTCGCCGCCGACGCCACCCAAGGCAGCACTAACACCCGCTTGCTCGTCACCGACGGTCAGCAAATCCCCCCCGGTGCAGTGGTCGCTCGCACAGAAATTCAATGTAAAGAAGCAGGTCTTGTCCGGGGTATCCGGGAAGGAGCGGAAGCAATTCGGCGGGTGCTGGTAGTCCGCAATGCCGACTTAGTTCAAGTAGACACACAAAACCAAAAACCCAGCGTCAAAACAGGCGACCTGCTCGTAGCGGGTAGTCCGATCGCCCCCGGCATCCGCGCATCGGAATCCGGCCAAGTAGTAGAAGTAACCGATACCCACATCGTCCTGCGAATCGCCCGTCCCTACCGCGTATCCACAGGAGCCGTACTGCATATCGATGATGGCGACCTCGTACAGCGGGGCGACAACCTGGTACTACTGGTGTTCGAGCGCACCAAAACAGGTGACATTATCCAGGGGTTGCCTCGGATTGAAGAACTTCTGGAAGCTCGCAAACCTAAAGAAGCCTGCATACTTTCTCGCCGTCCGGGTGTTGTCCAACTGGTGTATAACGAAGACGAGCCTACGGAAATCAAAGTCATAGAACATGATGGCGTGGTGGGTTCCTATCCCATTGGGCCGGGACAAAACTTGATCGTCTCTGACGGTCAAGAAGTCAAAGCAGGCGAACCGCTGACCGATGGCCCAGCGAATCCCCACGAAATTCTGGAAATCTTCTTCGAGTTGAATCGCGAACAAACAGGCATTTACGAAGCGGCGCTGACGAGTTTGCGAGCTACCCAAACGTTCCTTGTTAACGAAGTCCAATCTGTATACCAATCGCAAGGAATTGACATCTCCGACAAACATATCGAAGTGATCGTCCGCCAAATGACTTCCAAAGTCCGTATAGACGATGGCGGCGATACCACCATGCTTCCCGGAGAATTAGTGGAATTGCGTCAAGTCGAGCAAGTCAACGAAGCTATGTCTATCACCGGAGGCGCACCCGCCCAGTACACCCCCGTGTTGCTGGGGATTACCAAAGCTTCCCTCAACACGGATAGCTTCATCTCCGCTGCCAGCTTCCAAGAAACTACTCGCGTTCTTACAGAAGCAGCGATCGAAGGTAAATCTGACTGGCTGCGCGGACTCAAGGAAAATGTCATCATCGGTCGCTTGATTCCCGCAGGTACGGGATTCAATGCCTATGAAGAAATGAGTGTAGCAGATGTGGACTTGTCTTACGACGGCAGCGGTGTCCTCGATGACGAACCGGGAGAAGTTATTTTAGACGATCGCACCGCTCGCGTTTACCGCGTAGAATCGGCTTTGGATTCGATTTCACCCTTGAACGGGGAAACAACTTCGCAAAATCTGCGCTCCAATGGCTCATCAGGTTACGGCTCATACGGCTCTAACTTTTCTTCCTCTATTCTTGAAGAAGATGATGAACTTATCGGTAGCGATTTAGATGACGAAGACGAAGATGAAGATGACGAGGACGACGAAGACGATATGGATTAGGGCTTAAAAAGTCAAAAGTCAAAAACAAGAGGAAGAGGCACAAAGGGAAAGCTAGAGCGAGGAGAGATCTGATAGTAGCAAGGAATTCCTAGTTTTGACTTTTGACTTTTGGCTCCCCCTAACCCGGACGCCCTCTCTTACCTATCTCCTAGCTAAGATTGCAGTTCGCCTGTCCGCACTGATAGCTGCAAGGTTTCAGAGCCACGTCGGACAACGAGATTCAATACCTGACCTACACGGGAAGATTCAACTATATTTTGCAAAGTTTCCGCACTGGTAACGGGAGTGCCATCAATTTCCACGATCGCATCTCCTTTGCGAAGACCTCCTCTAGCAGCTGGTGTGTTAGGCAAAACTTTCATCACAAGTACACCTTTCACCTCTGGGATGGTGAAAGGTGTATTTGGATCGTCATTATTTTGCTTCGCCAACTCCGGTGTTAGCGTAATCATTTGAACTCCTATATAAGGGTGAGGGACTTTTTGACCCCGTGCGAGAACAACGCTAATTTCTTTTGCTTTGTTAATCGGAATGGCAAAGCCAATGCCCATTGCATCGGCGCGAATGGCGGTGTTAATTCCAATTACCTCTCCATACTCGTTTAACAGCGGGCCACCAGAATTACCGGGATTGATTGCTGCGTCAGTTTGAATAAAATCCAATCGTTTATCCGGAACGCCAACTTCTGTGGAAGAGCGATGCAGAGTGCTGACAATTCCTAAAGTGACAGTATTGTCAAGCCCTAAAGGATTGCCGACTGCGATCGCCCAATCTCCTACCTGCACCTGTGATGAATCGCCTAGCGATGCTACGGGTAAATCTCTATCCCGAGCATCAATCTTGACTACAGCTAAGTCGGTTATTTCGTCAACACCGCGTACTTGTCCTTCTAAGGAGCGCCCATCCTTCAGCCTCACCATCACTTTATCGGCTTGGTTAACTACGTGGGCATTGGTAAGAATGATGCCGCCTTTGTCGATGATGAACCCGGAACCTTGGCCGCGCAGCAGTTCTTGTCTGGGCTGTGCGGTGAAATCTTCTCCAAAGAAACGCCGGAAAAATGGATCGTCAAAAAACGGATCTAAGCGCCTGCTAACCGTGCGCTCTGTATCGATTCTGACCACGGCTGGGCCTACCCGATTCACTGCTGCGGTTACAAAACTGTTACTTTGCTTTGTTTGAGGAACCTTTAGCCCAATGCTTTGCTCTGGGGGAAGAGCTGAATTTATACTTGCCTTGGGGCTTGCTTGAGAGGGTAGGACTGCGATCGCGCCCGAGATCAGAACTGCCCCTAAAAAAGTGGCAAGTCCATAACGAGCGATCTTACCCAAAAGGTGATAGATTTTTTCACTCTGCATAGCTTGATTTTTTGGCTCCGCTGTGCTAATGAAGTTTTTCCGTTTGTGTAGAAAGGATGATATCTAAAATTATTTTTACAGTTCAGGGGCTGTCAGTTGCTGCCAAAATGCAGCGATAAATTATATTTGCTGTTTTGTAAGTTAGGATCTTGATTACGGCTGTTCCACGACTTAAGGATGATTGGATCTAAAGACGAAATTTTATATACGGAGAAAGAAAAACTTTCTCCCCGATGTGATGAAGCAAGCAAAGATGATGCGCGTCATATCCATACCCATCATTCTCATGAGGAAGGACATTCCACTCATTCTCACGTTCACTCGGAAGAGTCGCTGCGCCGGGTAGTTAACCGTTTGTCTCGTATTGAAGGACATGTGCGAGGCATTAAGAATATGGTACAGGAGAGTAAACCCTGTCCTGATGTGCTGGTGCAGATTGCCGCAGTCCGGGGTGCTTTAGATCGGGTAGCGAGAATGATTCTCGACGAACATTTAACCGAGTGTATTGCCCGCGCTGCTAAAGAAGGGAATATTGAGGTGGAAATTGAAGAGTTAAAGGCTGCTTTGGATCGGTTTTTGCCGTAACAAAATTTTTGTGAAACGATCCTGAAAGCTGACGCCAAGAGAGAAAAAAGAGAATAGGTAGATGCACCCTGATAATTTTAAACCCCCGCCTCACAAGGGTTGGGGGTTTTTTGTTGGCGGATGCGATCGTACCGACACCCTAAAATTTTTGTCAAACGATCCTGAAAGCTAACGCCAAGAGAGAAAAAAGAGAATAGGTAGATGCACCCTGATAATTTAAACCCCCGCCTCACAAGGGTTGGGGGTTTTTTGTTGGCGGATGCGATCGCTACTTTTGCCAAAAAGATCGGTAATTTATCCTGATGCTTACTACCACTACCAGAAAAGAGAAGATGAATGCACCCTGATAATTCAAACCCCCACCTCACAAAGGTGGGGATTTTTTTTTATCTATGGCACGGTCTGAAATTCCTGACAAATTTATCCTGATTGTTTTAGCAATCAAAGAAACAAGAGAATAGGTAGATGCACCCTGATAATTTAACCCCCCAACTCGCAAAGATGGGGGGATTTTTGTTACTCACTGCGATGTTCAATTTTCTGCTGCTTGTAGTTCTTCTTGCAGGATGATTTGATAAATTTTGGGCAAATGTTTAGACATCGAATTAGTTTCTATTCCATATCCTAGACTTGTCCAAGTGCCGGAAAGTAACCGCAAAACTCGATCTAATTTGCCGCCTCGCAACTGTTTGGCAATATCAACTCCCCAAACTTGACGATCGCTTAACCAAGCATAAACTACCGCATCCTGATATTCCGGTTCAAAACTGTAGCCAGTCCAAAATAGCATCCGTTCCGGCTTGGGATGATATTGCCGCACTAATTTATACCAAGTACGGTTGAGCATTTGGTATCGACCTGCCGCAGTGCTACAATTTCCTACATTGGGGCCTGTAACAATTGTGACACATTGATTGGGATGGCGGCTGAGATCGCTAACCTGCTGACCGCCATAAATGACCGAGTAAGGGTGCGGTACATTCGACTCGCTGGCGGAAATTGTTCGCATCAAGGCGCGAATGTACGGGTCGCCTCCTTTCATCACTAGGGGTACTGTGCCGTATAGGCCAGAAGAAGAATCACGCTGCGATCGCTTCTCTGGAGAACTTTGGCACATTTGCAACAAAAAGATCAACCCAACAGCAGCAATACTGCCGAAGAGCGCACGCCTCAAGAATAAATCCGTCAACCTTACTTGTGGCAAACGCTTCCGCCTTTGCGGTGCTAAGGTTTTGGGTATAGGCTGAGGCGATGACCCTTTAGGCATACGCTGACGCGATCGCTGAATCAAATTTGACACTCCTTACCTTTGCGTGCCATTCGATTAAGCCACACTAGCAAATAGCTCCTGCCAGTTTTTTGGGGCGGCTTCTGGCTTAGCAACAACTTCGACAATTTTATCGCGAGCGTCTGGTTGAAATAGTGCTTCAACACACACTTGTGCTACTTTAGTGCGGGGGATACGGCCATCAAATAGGGTGTCTGCGGCAGACATCACAACCGAGTCAGGATTTTCGTCATTCAGCAGACCGCCCGGTCGCACTATTGTATAAGTTAAGCCGCTTTTCTGGAGATATTCCTCGGCTTGTTTCTTCCACACTAAAATTAACCAGAACAGGTTGAGAGGATGGAATAGTTGGGAGGTACACAAAGAAGTAACTAAGACAAAATGCTCGATTCCCTTAGCTTTGGCAGCATCCACCAAATTTTTGGTGCCTTCGCAATCCACTTTGTATGGCCCTGTCGGATCGAAGCTGGGACTTGCACCTGTGGCACACAGCAGAACAGTGCTATCCCCGATGGCGGTATTGAGCGTCTCTGGCTGGAGGACATCGCCTACGACTAATTCAGCCGATGCGGGTAAAATGTCTCTGGCTTTATCGATGTCTCGCACTAAAGCCCGGACGGGAATATTGCGATCGACAAGTTCTTTGACAATCCGGCGACCTGTTTGACCTGTTGCCCCTGCTACAAATGTTTTCATTTCTCAAGCTATCTTAGGTAAATGTGGACTTATTTAACGAGACACTCAACTTTTATTTACATTGTATGAATTTGAAACCAGCAATACTGATCTTTCCGTTAAGATTCCAACTTTAGGTGTAAATTTTGACTTTTATTGGGCATCCTGAACATAGGCATAAAGATCGATCGCACCGGAGAGCGTCTATGCAATCACAGTACAGTGAATATCAATCCTTAGAGGGTAGCGAAGCAATTTTGGAAATCGTGCCAGATTCTGCCGATATTGACCAATCAACAGGACAAACAGCCAACGAGATCGAGCCAGTTTGCTTTCACGGCTTCTTTGAAGATTATATGGAAATGTATGCCGACGCTCAAACCGTTGCCAACTATTTAGATGCTCACCAAGGATGGTTTCGCCGTTGCGCCCACCCTATGCAAGCCGAACTGATAGGTAAAAATGGCTATGCTTTGACGATCGGGCGTTTTGGTTCGTTTGGTTATGTGGTCGAACCCAAAATTGGTTTGGAGTTGCTACCGGCAGAAGAAGGAATATACCGCATCCGCACGATCGCCGTACCAAATTATGTGCCTCCCGGTTATGATGTAGACTTTAACGCTACGCAATGGTTAGTAGAAACTACGGCAAGTGAATTGGATCGAAATTTGGAAGCTGTCGTGGGCGACCATAGAGTAACGAAGGTAGAGTGGCAACTAGACCTAAAAGTTACCGTTCAGTTTCCTCGGTTTATTTACCGCTTGCCGATGTCTTTGATTCAAAGTACGGGCGATCGGCTATTAGCTCAAATTGTCCGCCAAGTCAACCGGCGCTTGACTTACAAAGTGCAGCAAGACTTTCATACAAGCTTGAATTTGCCCATGCCAGGAAAGACGAGAAAGCGGGCAGCTTAGCAGTATGGTTTATGGAATGGGAAAAGGGAAGAAATTTTCATTCTTCCCTGTTAACATTTACCGATCGCCCATTAGCAAAAGATTACATTTTGCTAATAATCCTTTGTACAATCTCCATACCTGTTACGGCTTGCCAGCCAAAAAGTCCCACAAGAACAACATTCAAGAAAATGTGGGTGTA
>NZ_JACJUP010000218.1:0-7587 GCF_014748295.1 Planktothrix sp. FACHB-1355
GCCCATAAAAGAAAAGAACCTGACTTTTGAGAATATTGTAAATACAAATTACTTGCCAGTTTTTATGCTGGCGGCACTGTTCCAGATATTCCGATTCATTCCACTCAACAGTTGTCCCCATCAATTCAGAAACGATCCTCTGACCGCCTATAAAAAGATCGATCGCCCACTGATTTTTATATTTCTGACTGAAGGCTAATGATGTTGCAATTTCATCGCACAGTTCTTGCAGGCGAATACTTTGATAGAAGCGGCAATACATATTATGCCCAAAAGCGTAAGCTGCATATTGCAAATTACTAGACTCTAAACCCACTTTATAAGAGGAAAGATAATCTTCACTAGCGACTTTTAACGGATGTGACCAATGTCTCAAAGAGCTACCAATCATTAGGTAACCAACACTCTCGGCTGATTTATTGTTAAAGCCTTGCATTAACTTGAGAGTAACATCCAGTAACTCGCCTGTACCTTGATAATTATCCAAAGCATATCCTCGTAAACCACCAAAAGCCGGGTAAATATATCCAATCTCCGGTGTATTTCCATATTGCAAGCATAAATTGATCGCTTTGGCACAAATTACAGACCACAATCTTTGATGAGAACGATAGGTAGGAGGCCCCATACTAATTAATAGCTTAATTGCCATCTTTTTTTCTGCTTCTCCCATAATTGGCAAATCAGCTAACTCAGAAAATGAGCGATTTTTTAATGTTTTTTCAGCCAGCGCGAGTTCTGCATCTCGGACTCGATCGAGGTTTTCTTCAGGTAAATCTATATCAATTAAAGCCAGCGCTTGGCGACCAGACTGTATTGCCTCTGGGTACTTGGCTTGCAGGGTATATTGTACGATGGACATATTGTAAACTTCGGCTTTTTCGAGCGGTGTTTTTGCATTTTCGACTGTTTGCTGAAGCCAAATTTCTGCTTGCTCAAAGTTCCCATTCAAATACTCAACTTCGGCTCGTTCTTTAAATAACGCAAAGGTAAGTTCGTAATAGCGTTCCCAGCAATTAGTAGGTAAAAGTTCCATCCCTGCCTTAATGTATGTCAAAGCGCCAGAGTATGCTGTAGAAGCTTTCGCTTTAGTCCCTGCCAACAGATTCAGCCTTGCTAGTTCTTCTTTGCGAGTTGTTTCGGTAATTAATGTGCTGCCAATATTTAAATGATTGACTATTTCAAAAATACGTTCTTCTCTTTGTGTAAATGATAAATTTGCTAAAAGCAAAGTACCGATTTTGAGATGGGTGGCTTGCTTTTGTGCTGGTTCAATTAGAGAATAGGCGGCTTGTTGAACTCGATCGTGCAAAAAACGATAAGCAACATTTTCAATATTGTTAACCTTCGCATCTGTATCGTCATGACTTACATAAAATTTATAAACTTCAGTTTGCGGCAGAATCATTCCTTCCTGCAAGGCTTTCCACAAAGCCATCGCTGCATCTGCTGCTGATTTTTCTGACACAATTGATAGTGTATTTAAATCAAACTGGTTGCCAATACAAGCAGATAACTTAAGTATTTGTTGGGTTTCGTTCGGCAATTTCTGTAACTGCTGTGCCATAAATTCGACCACATTATCGGTGAGCGATAGCGCATTGATTTGGGCAATATCGCATTCCCAATAACCTTGTTCGCGATTAAAGGTAATCTGCCCATCTTCGGATAACGCCTTGAGAAACTGTGTAGTGAAAAAGGGATTACCTTTGGTTTTGCGAGCGATTAATTCACTCAGGGGGCGCGAACGCTCACTTGAACAAAGGAAAGTATCGGCAACCAACTGATTCGTATCTTCAAAAGCTAGGGGGGTGAGGGTAATTTTGTTAACTGTTTTACCTGCTTTTTTGAGTTCCTCTACCATTAATATAAATGGGTGAACAGGTGAAACTTCATTGTCTCGATAAGCTCCCAACAAAAGTAAATAGCTCTTATCCTCCATTAGCAATTTTATCAACTGTAAGGAAGCCAAATCTGCCCACTGTAAGTCATCCAGAAACATTACTAACGGATGTTCTTTTGCTGTAAAGACTTGAAGAAATTTTTGAAATAGCAAATTAAACCTATTCTGTGCCGCTGTTCCCGATAATTCTTGCGCTGGTGATTGTTTGCCAATAATTATTTCTAGTTCGGGAATTACTTCAATCAAAACCTGGCCATTCTCTCCCAGCGCTTCTAAAAGCTTAGTTCGCCAAGCAGCCAATTGCGCGTCTGATTCTGACAATAATTGACCCATTAAATCCCGCAAACTTTGTACAAATGCAGAGAAGGGGATGTTGCGATTAAATTGGTCAAATTTGCCTTTGATGAAATACCCTTTCTGGCGAGTAATTGGTTTGTGGACTTCATTGACAAGGGCGGTTTTACCAATCCCTGAAAATCCCGCTACTAACATTATTTCAGCTGTGCCATTGGCAATGCGATCGTCTTCCAGACACGCTACGCGCACAAACGCTTCCAAAAGCGTATTTACTTCTTTTTCTCTTCCGTAAAGTTTTTCAGGAATGATAAATCGGTCTGATGTATCCCTTTGTGCGATCGAAAAATTAACGATTTTACCTGTTGATTTTAAATGATTTAAACAAATTTCCAAGTCATACTTCAATCCCAAAGCGCTCTGATAGCGGTCTTCTGCATTCTTCGCCATCAATTTAGTTACAATTGCTGCTACTACCGCTGGGACTTGAGGGTTAATACTGTGAATATTTGGCGGTTGTTGAGCAAGATGACAATGCAACAATTCCATTGGATCTTGGGAATCAAAAGGTAATTTTCCGGTTAATAATTCAAATATAGTTACACCTAAAGCATAGAAATCAGCGCGATAATCAATGCCGCGATTCATGCGTCCAGTTTGTTCTGGTGCTAAATAGGCTAATGTTCCTTCCAAACTATTGGGATTTTTGATTTCTTGAGTTTCTTTTGGTAATAATGAAGCAATGCCAAAATCAATTATTTTTACCTTTTTAGTGGTAGGATTAATTAATATATTCGCTGCTTTAATATCTTTATGAATTACTTGATTAAGGTGGATTTCATGTAAAATTAACGCCATTTGTTGGGCGATTTCTAATACTTCTATCAATGATAAAATTTTATTTTTAGTATAATTTCGTAGGGAAATACCCCCAAAATCTTCCATCACTAAAATATAACCGTTGCGATAATGCTCTAAACAAAAGGGACGGACAATTCCTGAAACATTCAGATTTTTGGCAATCGTATACTGATTGCGAAATAGGAGCAAGTCGTTAAAAGTGGGGTACTCTTGGTGTAGTAACTTCAGCACTACAGATGGAAATTCTTTACCCCACTCTTCCGGCACCGCTCGATAAACAATGGTGCGTTCACCCGTATAAAGTTCCTCTGTTAAACGGTATTTGCCTAACAGTTTGTTGAAATTTTCACATATATGATATTGAGGCAATGGTTGGACAGTCATGGCTACGCTCTCTAGAATGCTTTAATAGTCTTTTTATTATAATAAGAAGCTCGTGAAAAATTTGTAAAAACGCACCGTTAAAACATAAAGATTGGCAGTTTAGTAGCTAGATTCAGATTTTACCTTGCGCTGAAAGCCTGCCACATCTGTAACTCTGTCGCTCATAGGGAAAATTCTCTTAGCAAAACTTCTTTAGTCCGATCGATCCGACTTTCGCTATAAAACGAGGGGTTAAGTGTCCCGGCAGACCAATACAGTTCGGTTAGACATTTTTTTGCTAACTGCCAAATATTGGCAATTAAGCGAAGAAAAAAAATCATTAAATCTGTGGCTACTTTTTCTCATATTTGTAATTGTTTTTTTACATTTTTAAAGTAAAATTTACATTAGGTAACTTCAACGAAATCATCAGGTTAGCAAAAAACTAAGCTAAAATTCGGCTTATTTAAGAATATGATTATTTATTTTTTCAAAAAGTTAGGTTTTACACAATCGAAAACAATCACAAAAAATATTTGGAACTGTTTGGGATAAGATAACTTCTGTTCGATCGAGAATATCTCAGTAATAAAGCAATTTTGTAAGTGCATCCCTCTTAAGTAAAATTATTACATTATGAAACAGATTTTTGCAAGAAAATTCCAATGTCTTTACTAAAAATTAAGAATCAATCCCATTCGACCTTTGTGTGTTTAGGGACGTGGGTCTGACTGGGAGATCGAATCAGCTACACCCCAGAACAAGCTAAATAAGAGCTTTTACCGCGTTTCTCTGTACCTCAGTGGCCTGAAAACGGCTGTAAAGCAGTCGCTCATCGACCTTGAAAGCGATCGCTTCTTTCCGTCACAATAAAATTAAGTATATATCCTTAATAGTTTCCCAACTTTTCTTAAAAATGGCCCTGGAACAGCTAGCTGAAACCCTATCCACACCGCAACTGGGCTATGACTGCGACTTAGCCATCGTCGGCGGCGGTATTGCCGGACTCACCCTCGCCTGTGCCTTAAAAGACTCCGGGCTGAAAATAATCCTGATGGAAGCAAAACCTCAGTCTGTCGCGGCGGCAAAAGGACAAGCTTATAACATTTCCCTGCTTTCGGAACGAATTTTTCAAGGAATCGGCATTTGGGACAAAATATTGCCCCAAATCGTCACTTATCGACATATTCGTCTATCAGATACCGACCATCCCGGTGTGGTGCAATTTTACCCCACCGATTTGGGCACAGAGGCGCTGGGCTATGTCGCAGAACACCAAGTCCTGCTGACTTGCTTGCAGGAGTTAGCGCAAAATTGCCCGAATGTCTCGTGGCTGTGTCCGGCTGAAGTGATAAAAGCTGAATATCAAGCCGATGCTGTGGAATTAGAAGTTGCTACGGTCGGAGAAATATCAAAATCCAAAATCCGCACCCGCTTGCTGATAGGCGCAGATGGTGCCAAATCGCGCATCCGCGAATCCGCTGGTATCCGCACTCGCGGTTGGCAGTATTGGCAATCTTGCGTTGTGGCTACAATTAAAACAGAGAAACCGCACAATAACACTGCTTTTGAGCGTTTTTGGCCTAGCGGCCCAACAGGAATTTTACCGCTACCGGGAAATCGCTGTCGCGTAGTTTGGACTGCACCTCACGCGGAAGCGGAAGCGTTGAGAGTATTAGACGAAAAGGAATTTATCGAGAAACTGGAACGCCGGATGGGCGGACTGTTGGGGCGTTTGGAGTTGGAGGGGTCGCGATTTTTGTTTAAAGTGCAGTTGATGCAGAGCGATCGCTACACTCTCCCCAGATTAGCTTTAATTGGCGACGCCGCCCACTGCTGCCACCCCGTCGGCGGACAGGGAATTAATATGGGAATTCGCGATGCAGGTGCTTTAGCTGAAATTATCCAAACTGCCCACCAACAAGGCAAAGATATCGGCGATATCCAAGTCCTCAAACGCTACGAAAGTTGGCGAAAACGAGAAAACCTAGCCATTTTGGGATTTACAGATTTTCTCGATCGCGTTTTTTCTAACAATTGGTTACCAGTAGTCGCCATGCGTCGATTCGGCTTATGGATACTCCGAACAGTTCCGCCAATTAAAGTTTATGCACTGCAACTTATGACTGGTCTGAGAGGTCGTCCTCCGCAACTCGCTTCCCGCTGTTAAGAAATACTTCTGGCTGAAAAGGAAGTGCTTCAGTTTCATTCCCTTTCGGCAAAGCTGTCTGATTATTATTAGCCAGCATTGCAGGTAAAGTTTTAGCAGCTTGCACAATATCCGACGGCATCATAATAATCGTTGTTGTGTTATTTTCTGCCCCAATTTCCGTTAGCATTTGCAATCTTCGTAACTCCAACGCCGCCGGATTAGCAGAAATATTTCGGGAGGCTTCCGCTAACTTAATGGAAGCTTCCTGTTCAGCCGCAGCTTTAATTATCCGAGCGCGTTTTTCTCGCAATGCTTCGGCTTCTTTTGCCATCGCCCGCTGCATATTAGGGGGAATTTCCACATCTTTCATTTCCACCCGTTCGATCACGATTCCCCAAGGTTCGGTGATTTCATCAACAATTTCTTGCACTTTCGTGTTAATTTTATCCCGATTTTGCAATACATCATCCAGCATATTTTGCCCGACGACATTGCGTAAAGTCGTCAATGCTGTTTGATAAACCGCCATTTCATAATTCTCGACTTTAGTAATCGCTTTCATCGCGTCAAGAATTCGGTAATAGAGTACAGCATTAACTCGAATCGTAACGCTATCAGCAGTGACCGTTTCTTGCGGTTCGATATTCACAGTTTTGGTGCGAATATCCACCTGGGTTTTTTGGTCTACAAAGGGAATAACCCAGTACATACCTGGCCCCATTATTCCCTTACTTCTACCCAGGCGAAAGATAACGCCCCGTTGATATTCCCGGTCTAGTTTCAGACCGGAAAGGATGAGATAACCGAGGAATACTAAAAGACCTATTGTTTGTCCCATATTTGTTATAGCCAAATTCGGCTAACTCTATTTTAGCTTTCGCTAAAGGTAGGTTGGTTGTCCTGGCTTAACAAAACCTATCTTTGTGGAAATCATTAAAAAATAGCTATTTTTCCACGAAAGTGATGTCAAGTAAATCTGCTTGGAAAACTATTTTGCTGTTTCTTTGCTCCAAAATTTCGCTTAGCCGCACTTCTGTAGAATCTTTCAGAACCAAGCGATCGTTCTCGTTGCGCGAAAGCATTTTAGATGTATCGATTAGCCAATCTTCTAAATTGCCGCGAAAGCCATCTTCTACAGCTTTTAAATAATCTGTACAACGACGGAACAGCTTGGGCAGAATTAATTGTCCTTTAGGGCCTATATCTTCTGCATCATCTAAAATAAACTCGCTTGTTGTATCTTTTTTCCAAATACCAAGTTTTTTTTCTCGCGCAGTTTCAGCTACTCTACGCAGTAGCTGCCGATGAGTGAACGGTGTAGAAGTATAAACCGTATAATAAGCATATCCTGTAGAAATCATATGGTAGTTTGCTGTTTTTTCTAACAGTTCATCATCAACCATCACCCATTTTTGATCTTCTAAACCGTCTGTTTGTAGAATTACATAAGAAATAGGACGACCGTTAGCATCGGCTGCCTTTGTCAGAATAGCTCCCGGTACAGTATTCGGCTCGGAATTGAGAACTTCGTTCTTTTTGTATTCAATATTTTTAAAACCAATCCAGTCTAAAAAGCGATCGCGTGCTTCTTTGCCCAAAGGTTGAGCGGCTTTGCCGTAATGAGTTTCGGGTGCGTCGATTCCCTCCAGACGTAATTGTACGCTACCGTCCACACGGGAAGGCTTAATGCGATAAGCGCGGTGAAGGTATTGATAAAGATTGGGATTATCTGCAACAAAGCGGATGGAATCTCCATCAGGTTGCTTGCCGATAATCACAAAATTACCTAGAATTGGGCGATAAAAAGGTGATGACATAACTGAGTTCGATCGATTGAAAATTTTTGCTATTAATTCAGATCTTTACAGAGCGGATGAAATTTAAAATCACCCCGCAGGGTACTTATTCTAGTTGCTCTGATTCAGAGCCAATCATTTCAACATCTGGCTTTTTTTGCTTGCCATCAAGCAAAGCGCTGACAGTCATATCGCCCATAACGTTAATCGCCGTGCGA
>NZ_JACJUP010000219.1:0-7437 GCF_014748295.1 Planktothrix sp. FACHB-1355
ATAGCCGGGGCCGATTAGCGAAGGAGAGAGCGCATTTACCCTAATGTTATGGGGAGCTAAGTCTTTCGCCGCCGTCTGGGTAATTCCTATCACCGCAAACTTGGAAGCCGCATAAGCAATCATATTTGGGGGGCCATCCACTCCCGCATGACTCGCCATATTGACGATCGCTCCTCCACCCGCATCCCTGAGATGTTGAGCCGCTGCCTTAAGAATGTGGAAAACGCCGATAACGTTAATATCGATTACCTTTTCAAAATCATCTTCTGGATATTCATCCGTTTTGGCAAATACTCCTTGATAACCTGCATTATTAAATACGTAGTCGATCCGATCGAACTGCTCGACACCAGCAGCAAAAGCTTTGGCAACGTTGTCCGCATCCGTAACATCGCAGCGAAATATGCCGATCGGAACATTGTATTTTTCTAATTCCCGAACTGCTTCTGCCATCTTCGCTTCATTCAAATCCAGCAAGAATATACCTGCACCATCAGCCGCAAAGCGGCGTGCCGTCGCCTTGCCAATTTCTCCCGCACCGCCTGTAATCAGAATCGTCTTACCCGCAAACTGATAAGTTGCTTTCGCTGTCATGGTTCCAACCTCGTTAATTAAGAATTGTTGCAAATCCCCTGTTGACTTTTAAGTTTTTGGGAGGGTCTAGATATGATTCTATTATTGAGCTTTTGCCCAAAGTTTGAGCATAAACTTAATAACTTCTTCGCCAATCTTTTTTTAAACAAAGGAGTTATGCAATGCGTATCTCCCGCTTCGCTAAAGTGCTGGTTGCATTCTTTGCCGGAGTCATGCTGGCGCAACTGTTGCACGCTTGTTCGCCGAATTCGCAAGCAGCACAGAAAACTAGACTGACGATCGCTACCGTCAATAATGGCGATATGGTCGTCATACAGGGACTTTCCCGCAACTTCGAGCAAGCTAACCCGGATATCCAACTCAGATGGGTTGTGCTGGAAGAGAATGTATTGCGCCAACGCACAACCACAGATGTTGCCAGTCAAGGCGGACAATTCGATGTGTTGACGATCGGTTCTTATGAAGCACCGATTTGGGCTAGACGGGATTGGTTGAGACCGCTGGATTTACCCGCCAGCTATGACGTAAATGACTTGATTAAACCCGTGCGAGAAGGGCTTTCCTACAATGGCCAACTCTATGCAGTGCCGTTCTATGCGGAAAGTTCGATGCTGTATTACCGCAAGGATTTGTTTGAGAAAGCAGGCATTACGGTTCCCCAACAACCAACTTATCCGCAAATGAGGGAATGGGCAAGCAAGATTCACGACCCGAAAAATGGAGTTTACGGGGTTTGTTTGCGCGGAAAACCCGGCTGGGGTGAAAATATGGCGTTTCTTACCACGTTAGTCAATACTTATGGCGGACGCTGGTTTGATATGAAATGGCAACCAACCATTAATACTCCAAATTGGAAAGAAGCGATCGGTTTTTATGTCGATTTGCTCAACAAATATGGGCCACCGGGAGCGAGTTCTAACGGATTTAATGAGAATTTGGCATTATTTTCGACGGGTAAATGTGGAATGTGGGTGGATGCGACTGTTGCAGCAGGACTGATTTCTAATCCCAAAGAATCGCAAGTTTACAATAAGGTTGGTTTTGCGCGTGCGCCGATCGAACGTTACCCCAACGGCTCAAACTGGCTCTGGGCTTGGGCGCTAGCGATTCCAAAAACTTCTAAATCACCGGAAGCGGCTCAAAGATTTATTGCTTGGGCAACTTCTAAAGAATACATTCAATTGGTTGCCAACCAAAATGGCTGGGTTGCTGTTCCACCCGGTACGCGGATTTCTACTTATCAGAATCCGAATTATCAAAAAGCTGCACCGTTTGCAGGAATGGTGTTGAATTCGATTCAATCTGCCGATATTACTCGTCCATCGGCAGAACCAACGCCTTATAAGGGTGTTCAATATGTGGATATTCCAGAGTTTCAAGCGATCGGAACTTCAGTTGGACAAACGATGGCAGCGGCGTTGACTAATAATGTTTCGATCGATCGAGCTTTGCAACAGGCGCAAAGTTCGACTGAACGTTTTATGAGGCATACGGGGTATATAGAATGAGGATTTTTTTTAACGCAGATGAAGACGGATGAACACAGATGAACACAGATGTAGATGGAGATTGTTGGTGGGGAATCGGATTTTTTGATTTTTTACCACAGATATCCACAGATGAACACAGATGAACACAGATGTAGATGGAGATTGTTGGTAGGGAATGGGATTTTATGTGTGTGGTAGATGTTGGGAGATCGGATAGTGAAGGAAATTGTAGGTTGGGTTGAGTGGCAGCGAAACCCAACAAATATCGGTCTCAAGTTGGGTTTCGTTCCTCAACCCAACCTACGGGATTTCTAAAATTCAAAATCCAAAGTCTTGAATCCAAAATTTGATTATGTTATGTCTTCTTCAATAGCTGTAAAACCGCACCGCGAAACACCGCCCGTTCAGCGACCACCAAGGCGGAAGGTATCAACTTTACCTCTGGTTGCGCCTTCGGTGATTGCCTTATTGCTGTGGATGATCGTGCCTTTGTTGATGACGATTTGGTTTTCTTTTCAAAGGTATAATCTGCTAAATCCAGATGCACGCAAATTCATCGGCATTGAAAATTTCACGTTTATTTTGAGCGATCCGGCTTTATGGACTTCGATCGGGATTACGGTGATTTTGGTGGTTTCGGTTTTGGCGATTACGATCGGTTTGGGTACGTTATTGGCGGTTTTGTTTGACCAGGACTTTTTCGGGCGTGGAATTGCGCGGGTGTTGGCAATTTCTCCGTTTTTTGTGATGCCGACTGTTAGCGCCCTGATTTGGAAAAATATGCTGATGCACCCGGTAAATGGGCTGTTTGCTCAGATTACGAGGGGTTTGGGTTTGGGCGCGATCGATTGGTTTGCAGATGTTCCGCTGCTAGCAATTATCATCATTGTTTCTTGGGAATGGTTGCCTTTTGCGCTGCTGATTTTATTGACTGCAATTCAATCGCTCGATCGCGAACAATTAGAAGCTGCCCGAATGGATGGCGCTAATGCGATCGCTTCATTCCGTTTCGTCATCTTACCGCATTTGAGTCGCGCTATTGCTGTAGTTGCGATGATCGAAACGATTTTCTTTTTAACAATTTTTGCCGAAATTTTTGTTACCACTGGTGGCGGGCCAGGATTAGCAACTACTAACCTTGCCTATTACATCTTCCTGAGAGCTTTATTGGAATTCGATGTAGGTGGTGCTTCCGCAGGTGGATTAATTGCTGTCATTCTTGCCAATATCGTAGCTATCTTTTTGATGCGTAGTGTTGCTCGTAATGTGGATACTTAACTATGACGAAGAAAAACAATAATCGTTGGCTATTTACTTTCCTCGGTTGGTTAGTTGCTTGTCTATTATTCTTCCCAATTTTCTGGATGTTTCTCACCAGTTTTAAAACGGAAGTAGCGGCAGTTGCAACTCCTCCTCAGTTATTCTTTCAGCCAACATTAGAAAATTATGCGGCAATTCAAGACCGAGCATCATATTTCAATTATGCGTTTAATAGCGTAGCGGTTTCGGTTGGTTCTACCATACTTGCATTGCTGCTTGCTATACCTGCGGCTTATGCGATGGCATTTTTCCCAACTAAACGCACCAAGCAAACTTTGATGTGGATGCTGTCAACGAAAATGCTACCATCCGTTGGCGTGCTAGTGCCTATTTATATATTGTGTCGCAACACTGGATTACTTGATACTCGCATCGGCTTGATTATCATTTATACCTTGATTAATTTGCCGATCGTTGTTTGGATGATCTACAGCTTTTTCAAAGAAGTTCCCAAAGAAATTCTCGAAGCCGATCGCATGGATGGAGCAAGTACACAACAAGAACTGGTTCATGTATTGCTACCTTTGGCATTACCAGGAATAGCATCTACAGCTTTACTTTCAATTATTTTATCTTGGAATGAAGCATTTTGGAGCTTGAATTTAACAACCGCAGATGCTGCACCTTTAACCGCATTTATTGCTTCATTTTCCAGTCCGCAAGGATTGTTTTGGGCAAAACTTTCAGCGGCATCAACATTGGCGATCGCACCCATTTTAATATTCGGTTGGCTAAGTCAACGCCAATTAGTTCGCGGTCTAACATTTGGTGCTGTGAAATAGAAGAAAGAGAACGTTTTCTTGAACCAATTAAGGGAAGAATTTTATGTCAACAGTCGCTTTAAGGGATATCCATAAAACCTATGCCGATACGCAGGTAATCAAAGGCATAGATCTCGATGTAGGCGATCGCGAATTTGTGGTATTCGTCGGGCCGTCAGGTTGTGGGAAATCAACCTTACTTCGCATGATTGCCGGATTAGAAGAAATTTCCTCTGGCGATTTATTTATCGACGAACAAAAAGTTAATGATGTACCGCCAGATAAACGCGGATTGGCAATGGTATTTCAAAGCTATGCCTTATATCCTCACATGACTGTAGCGGAAAATATGGCGTTTAGTCTCCGCCTTGCTGGAATGCCAAAACCCAGACGTTATGAAAGGGCGAAAGAAGTTGCGCGGATTTTACAATTGGAACCTTTACTCAATCGTAAACCGAAAGAACTATCGGGAGGACAACGACAACGAGTTGCGATCGGTCGTGCATTAGTTCGCAATCCCAAAGTGTTTTTGTTTGATGAACCTTTATCAAATTTAGATGCTGCTTTGCGCGTGCAAATGCGGATCGAACTTGCTAGTTTGCACGACAGTTTGCAAGCGACAATGATTTACGTAACGCACGATCAAGTTGAAGCGATGACTCTTGCTGATAAAATTGTTGTATTGCATAGCGGTATCGTGGAACAAGTAGGATCTCCTTTGGAACTATATCACCATCCCCGCAATCAATTCGTAGCTGGATTTATCGGTTCGCCTAAAATGAATTTCCTTCCAGTTACGGTAGCAGCCGTTAATAATTTGGGTGTTACTGTCAAACTTCCCGATAATGCTAGTGTAACTATTCCAGTCAAACCTGGAAACATATCGATCGGTGATAGCGCAACTCTAGGAATTCGCCCCGAACATCTGCGAGTCGATCGAAATAACGCCACATTGAACGGCGAAGTGTTGGTCATGGAAAGACTAGGCGGAGAAACCTATCTCTACGTAAGAATTGCCGGCGGCAACACAATAGTTGTGCAAACTCACGGTGACGATCCCAGTCATTTACATGACGTGGTTCCCATTCATATTAAGGGCGATATTTGTCATTTATTCAATGCACAAGGTGAAGCAATCCCAAAAGCTCAACGTCATCCTCTCACCCGTTAAAAAAAACTGCAAATTCATCTGTTTATCCCACCAAAAAACTCCGCAAACATCTGTGTTCATCTGTGTTTATCTGTGGATATCTGTGGTAAAAAATCCTAGATTTCCAGCCCGTAAACAAAAAACCAACAACTACCATGAACAGCAATATCAGCACAAATTCAGCAATTAAATTGAATCAAGCATCTCTATCTCGTCTACCAAATAACGTTCAGATCCCAAAGTACGATCGCACTCAAATTACCAATGGAATCGTGCATATCGGCGTTGGTGGATTTCATCGGGCGCATCAAGCATTATACCTCGATAATTACTTTCATCAAAATCCCGGTAGTGAATGGGGAATCTGCGGGGTTGGATTGCTTGAATTCGACAAACGAATGCGCGATGCACTTCAATCTCAGGATTGTTTGTATACCCTGGTTGAACGATCGCTAGAAGGAGATAATGCTAAAGTTATCGGCGCAATTACTAAATATTTATTTGCACCCGATAACCGACAAGCAGTTATTGATGCAATGGCAAAACCTGAATGTAAAATTGTCACTTTAACGATCACCGAAGGGGGTTATTATTATATTGAAGGTAGCGGCGAATTCGATGCCAATCATCCAACAATTCAATATGATTTGCAACATCCCGATGAACCGATCGGAGTATACGGCTTTTTGACAGCAGCACTCGATCGCCGTCGCCAACAAGGAATAGCACCGTTTACCGTGCTTTCCTGCGATAATTTGCAAGGAAACGGTCACATCGCACAAAAGATGTTAACTGCATTTGCACAGATGCGCGATTCCGATCTGGGAAATTGGATTGCTGAAAATGTTGCGTTTCCGAACTGTATGGTCGATCGCATTACTCCCGCTACTACCCCAGCAGATATCAAAATGGTAACGGAACAGTTTGGCATTGATGATGCTTTCCCAGTCGTTGCAGAACCTTTTCTTCAGTGGGTAGTTGAAGATAATTTCTGTGCGGGTAGACCGAATTGGGAATCTGTTGGCGTACAGATGACCAACGATGTTCATCCTTACGAGATGATGAAAATTCGGCTACTTAATGCCAGTCATTTGTTAATCGGTTATTTTGGTACTTTGGTCGGCTATACTTACGTTCACGAAGCGATGGCAGATCCGTTAATTAGGCAAGCTGTCGATCGCTTAATGGACGAAGTTACGCCCACTCTTCAACCCGTACCTGGAATCGATTTAGATAATTACAAAAAGACTTTAATCGAACGATTTGCCAATCCGAAAATTCGCGATCAACTACCGCGTCTTTGCCTGAATAGTTCTGCCAAAATACCAAAATTTATTCTAGGTTCTCTGCGCGATGCACTACAACAAGGAAGTTCGATCGATTATATGAGTTTAGCGATCGCTGCCTGGTTCCGCTATCTTAATGGCAAAGACGATCGAGGTAATTCAATTCCCATCGATGACCCAATGGCAGATACGCTAACTCAAATAGCTATTTCTAGCGGTTCCGATCCTCAACCATTACTCAGTGTATCTGAGATTTTTGGCGATTTACCGCAGTCATCGCGTTTCGTCGAAGCAGTTAGCGATCGTTTACGCAGTTTGTACGAATTGGGAGCTAAAGAAACACTGACTCGGTTTTAGCTTCTGATTCATCCCTAGCTTTAAAATACCAGTAGAGATTGGCAACCGCTAAGTCTGAAGCTTGCTGTAAATTAGCTGGTACTAAAGTTTTGTAACCAGCAGATGTAGCTTGCTGGCTGATATATAATTGATGCTCTCGCCGTAATTCTGGCTTCATCATATATATCATCTGATCCTGCAATGATTGAGGATGGGATTTTTCTTTCAAGTTTTCATAGAATAATTGCTCTGGTGGTGCTGCTAATGCTGTTGTAGCGGAGTTGGTATCTGGGGTTACTTCTAAATTGCTGAATTCGGCACTTTCGAGCAGTTTTAGTTCGGATTCGGGTAACGAACGCATCCAATCAATTTGGTTTTGCCATGTTTCTAGAACGGCTAAATCGTGGTCGTGAATTCGTTTGATTTCAGGGAAAAGGAAATCTAGCTCGTCTTCCGATTGGCAGTTATTGATAACGTTAAAGCAATCTTGACGGATTTTT